>CANQXC010000007.1 GCA_947627785.1 uncultured Clostridia bacterium
AGCTGAAGAAATTGTTTATAATGAGATTATTTATGTTTAGGAGGATTTTTGAAATGAGTTTTAGAGAAGTAAATGAAAATGATATTTTGAAAATGTGGTATGAATGTATAGATGAAAGCTATTTATGCCATTTGACTGATGAAGATAAAAAACATGATTTTAAGTTTGATGAGTTTAGAGAGAAAATTTTAAAAACTTCACCTAAACAAAATCGAAAATATATTCAAAAACAATTAGATTTTATTTATGATGAATTTATGAATTATATCATTTATATTAATGAGAAGTATTATAGGAATGGATTTGTGGATGGTGTACAGATGATTATGGGATGTATTCAATAGCTAAATAAGAGGAGTGAAAACAATAATTTTCACTCCTCTTATTTTACTATAATTTATTCATATAAAATACTTACATCTTGAGGATATATTTTCCAATAACCATTATTTTTATCTGGAATAGCCAGAATATTTTTTTCACCTTCATATACCATTCCAATTTTCATTCTTCCATTAGCAATTTTATTTTCTTTTTGAATTTGCACATTAAATTCTATTACTTTCATACATATTGCTTGATCTATAATGTTAGTCAATTCAAATCCTAATAAGATATTTTTTTCAAAAAGTTCTCTACATCTTTTAGGTTTAAAACCAGTTCTACTTTCATAATTAAATAAAATTTCAAATCTTTTTGCTAATTCTCCATAGTTTCTTAATTTCCATATCTCAAGCGTTTCAATAAAATTATATAAAAAATCATACTGTTTGTAATCTTCTTTTTTTCCAGTTATTGGTATATCTTTACCAATCTCTATTTTTTTACCTTCCCATTCATTGATTATTTTTTTTATCTTTTTTGTTTCTTGGAGTTTCTTTAAGCTTTCAGTTAATGGAGGTGGATTTGCTTCTTTTTTGTACTTTTCTTTTCTTGCCTCTTCGGTATTTTTATTTTTTATCCATTCTGAAATAGCTAATAGCATTACAATACATTTACCTGCTACAAATTTATTTCCATAATTTAAATCTCTTCCATGTAGTATACCATTTCTATATGGCATTATTATTCTTTCTTCATTTGTCTTCTTTCTAGGCAAATTATATATATCTTTGATTTTCTTTAATCCTTTGTCACATTCAACTAAACAATTCCAACATTCTAAATGTACTCCTTCTGTAAAAAAGCCTTTATTTTTTGTAAAATCATTTATTACTCCATCAGCTATAGTTAAAAATAAAGTAACTGCTGAATAATATTTTTTATTCTCATAAGCTTCAAAAGCCTCATCAATTATATCTGCTCTTCTTTTGAATTCACTAGTCGAATATTGAATAAATCTCTTTTCATTTTTTGAATTTTCTATATAATAATCCGCAATAAATTTTTCTGCTTTTTCAATTCCATTATCTTTAAATACTTGATTAGCATTTTTCATAAATTCTACATTAATTAATGAATATGCAATCCATCCATAATCCGAAAAATTATTATTATATTGCTCTGTCGTCATTATCAAATCTGTCATATCTGCTTTAATTTTATCTAATTCTTGTTGTTGTTTCTTTGGCATTAACATTTTAAAAAGTGTCATATTATTCATTTGATCATATTGCAATTTTAGTGATGGATAATCTTTTAATATTTGTTCTATTGTTCTCATTATTACTCTCTTATCTATTTTAATTATTTAAATAAAATTATATCTTCAATATTATTATCTCTTTTAATCTTTATTTAAAACAGTCCTGCAATATGCCTTTATACCAACTTTAGATATAGAAATCATCGCCAAAACAACCAAAGGAACTATAATAATTGCTGTTGTTCCTAATCTAGGTGCCAATGCTAAAGTTAAACCTGAAATAATAGCATCTTTACCTAAATTCATGTAAACTTTCATTTCTTTTACTTCATTCTTATATTCTGGTGATTCGCTAAGTAATTTACAAAATTCTATTTTAAAATTGTTTAATAATTCATTCTTTTCTTGTGTTCCTCCAAAGTTAACATTATCTATGGGACCATTAGCATTTATCCATAAATCTATTGCTTCATCAGGACTATTATGTTGTAATAGTTCCTGTATTATCTGTTTTTGATATTCTTCAAGATTTTCAATCAATTCAGCATCAGAATATTTAGGTAATTCAATCATTTTTATTTCTCCTTAATCATATTTTGAATATATTCTGCAGATATACAATGAGTTGTTTGATGTAATTCTCTAGGATTTATTCCACCTAAAGATATGCCTGCATCTGGTGCAAAAGCTCCTATTAACATTGCAACAATTTTATTTCTTTTAGGCTCATATACTAAAGAACCTGATTGTCCTGGTCTGGTTTGAGTATTTACTACTATATATTTGGATTTTATATTATTACTTTCTAATAATATTTTTGCTCCTACATCTGCTTCTTGGACAGTTAAAACTTTTCTACCTTCTGTACAATGTGGAAAACCTATAATAAGCGATTGTTCCATTACTTTTATATCATCAGTACTTCCTAGTGGTATTTCTATCATTGTAATGGATATTGATGACTCTAAAATTGATATATCTCTAAATGGATCACTTGCAACTATTTTTACATCAATAAGATTACAACTTTTTATTGTTGTATCTTGATACTCATTTATACCTCTTATATTTGGTAATATTATTGATAAATTTTCATCTGAATCCCCTATCACATGTCTTGGAACTACAAAATATTTTCCACTTTTTATTGCAAAACATGTCCCTAACATATTAATTATATGGTTCGTTTTTCTTCCTATTACAAATACAATTTGTGAAAAAATATCCATATTACTTTTCTCCTTTTATTTTTATATCAAATATATTATGTCTTTTCCTAACTTTTTAATTATTTTATTTGCTCATAAACATCTTTCAAAATTTCAACAACCTTATCTATGTCTTTTTCACTATCAAAATATACCCTATAATTTAAAGACCATAAATATTTCTCTGGAACTTTTTCACCTATTAAAAGATCTTCTTTTGTAGGCTTTTTAGTTATTATTAAAATTTTTGATTTATATATATGTACTTCACATATATTTTTTCCCTTTCCATTCCTTATAGCTATATAATTAGGAGTTACTTCTTCATAAACTTCATTATAAATTTTCTTCAATTTTTCAAATAATTTTTCATGAAGTTTTATCAAATTTTTATTTTTATTGATATAGAATTGTTCAAAACTAAGAGGTATATTCTCGATTTCAGATGCTTCTGCTTCTTCTTCTAATTCTTCTTTAGTTGGTTCAACTAATACAAGATTTTCTTCTAAATTATTTATAATCGCTATTGATTTTAATATATTATACGCCTGTTCCTTTTGCATAGCATAAAACTCTCTCTTTCGTTCTTTTCCATCTATATTTTCTACACTCCTTAATTCAGGATTTAATCCATCAATTAATTCATGTACCTTTTTATCAGAAAGTCTATTCTGAACTTTATAATATGCATATAATCTAAAAGCAAATGGTATACATTCACTTCGATTTAATTCTTCTAATCTTTTGTTCACATTATCTGAATACCCAATCTTAACATATTTAGGAAAAGATGGATTAGTCAAAATATAAATTACACCAATATTATCTTCACTCATTATTAAACCTCTCTTTATTTTTTACATTTTAATATTTCATATAATAATAAATCTTCCAATCTCTTATTACTTGCAAATTTATCAAACTCTAAAAATATTTCTTTATTTTCAATAAATTCTTTTTTCATTATTCCTATAATTACTGAAAGTATTACTGCAACAACTATAGCTACAAATATTGTATTTATAAATCCTAATTCATCACTCAATTTTTGCAAGCCTATTTCCCATATAGTAAAAGTAAGTGTTCCTATAATTATTGGATTTATATAACTTATTGTCTTATTTTTTTCTTCACTCAATCTATTTCTTAAAATTTCTAACTTTGAAATTTGGTTAATTCTATTTTTCTTGCAATAAGTAGTTATCCAGTCTTTTTGATATTCATTTATTTCTTTGAATAATTCTTTAATCTTTTTTGATTTTATTTTTGTTTTATTTTTATAATATATTTTTTTAAATGCTGCTCTTTTAAAAATATGTAAACACATAAAATATAACATTACTACTAAAACCATAAATAAAATAAATTTTTCAAAGTAATTTTGTCCTCCATATGATAATTTTATATACAAAATAGATATTATAACTAAGCCAACTTTCCATATAGCACTAGCTATTTTACTATAAATTGCACATTCTTGTTTATATTTTTGTATTAACTTATCCATTTATTACACTCCATTTAAATATTATTTACACTACTCCCATAAATTCTTCATCTAATATCTTCTTACGTTCTTTCCAATCAGGCATAAATATTGTAATAAAATTATAGAAATTTTTACTATGATTTTGATGCTTAAAATGAGATAATTCATGTAAAACAACATATTCTATACAGCATATTGGAGTTTTTATTAAATTCAAATTAAATATAACTTTATTGCATGTTGGTATACAACTTCCCCATCTTGTTTTCATTTGTCTTATTTCTATTTTAGGAATTTTTATTTCATATTTTTTTAATGTTTCTTGATATTTTATCACCAAATCTTCTAGAACATTCAGAGCATATTGTTTTAACCATTTTTCATAAACTTTTTGAATATAATTTTTATCTGCTATATATTTTTCTTTTATATAAATTTCAATATATTTATTATTTATAACAACATTGTTATGATTATCTGAAATGATTTTCATTTTATATTGTTTTCCTAATAAGTAAACTGTTTCTCCATCTTCAAAAGTTATATTTTCTTTTTGTTCTACAAAAGTATCATAAAATTCTTGTTGTTTTTTTATCCAATTTACCTTTTTCTTGACAAAGTCCTTTGCTTTATCTAATGACATTTTCATTGGTATTGATAAAGTTACTTTTTTATCTATGTTTACTTTTAAATTAATATTTTTTACATTTTTTCTTTGAACATAAAAATATATTTTTTCTCCATTAGATTCAATAAAATCCTTTTCCATGTTTCGTCCTTCCTAGATAATTAGTATTTCATTAGTGCTATATTTATAATTTCCTCTATTAGTTTATCTAATTCTTCAAGGTTTAAATTTATATTTTTTCTTGTTGCATACATAAATATTGTGTCATCTATTGCTTGAGCAATTTCATTATGAATATCTGTATTATAATGCCAATCTCTTTTTATTTTACTTTCAATCTCTCTTTGAATAATTAAAGCAATTTCTCCTATTTCTTCTATGTTAGCATTTTCTTTCATTCTTGGAATTATTTTATCATATATAACTCCATAAAAAGCTCTTGAATTTTCTGTTGTTATATTAGCTGGATAACTAATTCCAGAATTTCCTTTTCTAAAATCTTCTTTGATATCTTGCATTTTTTGTAAGTACTCACTATCTGTAATTCTTCTATTTCTATATTCTTCTATGGTTTCTTCGATTCTTGCAGAGAACTTTTTATAATAAGCTGGGTCTTCTTTTGACTTTTCACTAATAGTTCTTGTTAGTCTTGTCCTAATACTATCTGCTTTCCCCCTATCCGTACCCATCTTTTCCAATTCTTTATCAAAATTTTCTGCGTCTGTTATATCTACTGGTTCTGTTATTCTCATCATTTCTTTTGCAACTACATAATTGTCTAATAATTTTTGCATCTTAGATTCATATTCTTTATGGTCTATAGTTTCAGAATATCTTAATTTTGCTGTTGCTCTTAGTTTTTGATAGAAAGCTAATGCTCTTCTTAATTCACTTATTTTTTCTTTTCCAACTTTGTAATAAGCCTGGTCACTTGGTAAAATTATGCCTAACATACTTCCGAATTTGCATAGTTTATTGTAAAAGTCTTTTCTTACCTTTTCATTTTCTAAAAATATTTCATATTCTTCTAAATCGTTTTTATTCTTTATATTTTTAAATAACCCTTTAATTCCTTCATATGCTTCAAACATATTATTTATTTCTGTATCAATGTAATAAACAGATGATTTAATATCTTCTTCATTAAATTCTTCTAATCCTGCTTCTTGATACATTGTTAATGCTTTATCTAATTCTCCTAAAAGACCTCTATAATCAACTATATAACCATAATCTTTTCCATCACATAGTCTATTTACTCTTGCTATGGCTTGTAATAAATTATGTTCTTTTATTTGCTTATCCAAATATAATGTTGAAGCTTTTGGTGCATCAAATCCTGTAAGAAGTTTATCTACAACTATTAGTATATCTATATCTCCATTTATAAATTTAGATTTTATAGTTTCTTCATATTCTTCTTCATTTTTATAGTTTGAAATAGCATTTATATAAAACTTCTTTACAATATCATTTGTATCTTCATCAATACTTCCTTCTCCTTCTCTCATATCTGGAGATGATATCACAACTGCAACTTCTAATTCAGGGAATTCGTCTTTAAAAATGTTATAATACTTTACTGCTTCTACTTTTTTGTTACATGCAAGCATTGCATTAAAACCTGTTCCTTTTAATGTTTGATTATCATTATTTGCTATATCCCATGCAATCAATTCCAACCTTTGCTCAGATGAAGCAACTTTTTCAAATCTACTCCACTTTTTCATTACATCCATTTTTTGTTCTTCTGTAAGGTTTCTTGTTAACATATCTAGTCTCATATCAATAGCTTCTTTTGAAACTTCTTGATCAACCATTTTCCCCTCATAAATTAATGGTACTATAGCATTATCTTTTAAAGCATCATCTAAAGAATATTTATGTATTAATCCTCCAAATTTATCAAATATATTTTTATCTTTTTTCATAATAGGTGTTCCTGTAAATGAAATATATATTGCCCCTTTAAATACTTCTTGCATTCTTCTATTTATCTCACCATATTGAGTTCTATGCCCCTCATCAACTAATATAAATGTATTTGGTGTATCTACTGATATTCCTGATTTTACTACTGTTTCAAATTTATTTACAACAGTGGTTATAACTCTTATTTTTTCATTTTTAATTAGCTCTGTTAAATTGTTCCCTGTTGTTGCTCTTGCTGCTTCTACTCCAATTCTATTAAATATTTTATGAATTTGCTTATCTAAATCCACCCTATCTGTAGCTATAACTACTTGTGGGTTTTGTATTTCTTTATCTTCCATCAATTTTTTTGTTATATATACCATTGTTATGGATTTACCTGAACCTTGCGTATGCCAAACCACTCCACCTTTTTTGTCTTGTTTTATTTTTTCTAACATTGCTTTTACAGCAAAATATTGTTGATATCTGCATATTTTCTTTTTTCCTGCTTCAAAAATTATAAAGTCTTTTATTAATTCTAAAAATCTTTCTTTTTCAAATAGTGAAATTATATCTCTATCTTGCTTTGTTACTTGTCTACCAATTACAGTTTTATTTAGTGATTCATTTTGTTTTTCCACATATTGTTCATTCCATGTTGACCAAAATTTATCTGGTGTACCACATGTGGCATATTTTGTTTCATTTTTATTAGCTGCCATAACTATTTGTATAAATTTAAATAGTTGAGGAATATAATCTGGCTTTTGATTTCTTATATTTTGAGAAATAGCTTGAATTATTGGTACTGAGGCATCTTTACACTCTATTACTGCTAAAGGTATACCATTTACAAATAAAACAATGTCTGGTCTTGCATAATCTTTACCATTCATTCTTAGTACCGAAAATTCTTCTGTAACATAAAAATCATTATTTTCAGGATGTTCAAAATCTATATATTTTATATCAAATGACCTTTTTGTTCCATCTACCATATTTTCTTGATAAGATTTTCCCAATGTTAATAAATCATATATTTTTTCATTTGTACTAATAAGCCCAGTTACTAAATCTTCATTTAAATCTTTGATAGCTTGTCCTATAATACTAGCTGAAAATTTATACTTTTCCCCTTTATATTCATAACTATTTATTTCATTTAGTTTTTTAGCTAATATATCTTTAAATATTACTTCTGTTAGAATATTATTTCTTAAATTTTTATTTTCTTCTTCAGATATGTATTTATATCCTAATTTTTGTAATACTTCTATAGCTGGTCTTTGACTTGTAGAGATTTCATTAGCTATTGGTATTTTTTCTTCCATTTAATTTGCCCCCATAAATTAAATTTATCTATCATCCAATTTTTGTCAAAACTGCCGTTCCAATTAAATTAACTATTTCTGCGTAAAACCATCCATATTTATTTGCATGTTCAGTTAACTTTTTGAAAAATCCTTTCCTTTTTTCAATTACTCCGTTATTTTTTATATTTTCCATTATTTCTTTTGCCTCTTCTAGTATTTCTTTTAAATTTTTTTTATCCTCTTCATCAGCTTTTTCTTCAATCTCTGTTTCTATTTGTGTAATATGATTATCTACATTTAATACTGAATTAACAACATTTCCAACTATAAAATTTCCACCGTCTACATTTACATTTCCGAAATTATATGTATTGTTTTTTTGTAATTCCATTCTCTTAAAATATTTTTCCTCTCTTTCAAAATAAGTTCTTCCAGGTTGAGTTAAACTAGCACTATATACTGTATCTGAAGCCCAACTTACATTTATTAATCCATTAGACTTTAATACTCCAATTATTCCTCTAATTATATCTTTTGAATCGTTGTCTACCTTATTTTCTAATAATTCGGAAATATCTTTTTCTTCATTTTCTGCTTGTATTATTTCTCTTAATAATTCTTTTTCATTTCCTGTTAATTATTCAAACAATTCTTGTCTCATCCCTTTCTTTTCAAAATAATCTATTCCTTCTTGATTTAAAACTAAAAACCAACCACTTAAATACAATTGATATTCCCCTATATATCCATATATTTTTAACACATTAAAGATATCTTTTAATCCAAATTGCATTTTCCTTGGAATTTCTTCTGATTCTCCATTTACTTGCATTTCTTCATTTCCATCATATTTATTTAATATAATCTGTAGCAGTTCTTCTTCCTTTTGTGGCAAAATAGTCATTTCATTATCACCTTTTTCTATTTTATTTTTTAATATCAATTCTTTTTGCTGTTCATAGACAATTTTTTCTAATTGTTTATTTAAATTTTTTTCAAATTTCTTAGTATCTATTTTTATTTTAAAACTAGCCATTTACTTTTACCTTCCCTGTTAATAGTTTTTGCATTAAACCTTTTTTTAAAATTTCATACTCATTAACTTTCTCTTTTATTTTCTCTATCTCTTGGTCAATAGTTTTGAAAACATTTGCAACAATATTTTGATATTTTATATCTAAATATTTTACTTTTACTTTTTTTAGTGATTCTTGTCCTATATTTACATGTTGATTTCCTGCTGCATATTTCATTATCTGTTTTCTAACATCATATGATTCTAGGGCATATTTTAAATAAACCGGTATATAATCGCTTTTTTTCTTTCCTCTTATAACAAATCCTCCAAATACAGCATTTTTATTCTTATCTAAATATATATTTGATTTTCCTGCATCTTTTAAAATTTCTGAGCTTCTTACAAAAACAACATCACCATATGTAACTTTATAACTTTCCATTATTTTTTCATTAACTTCTACTAAACCTTTTATTTTATCATATGTTATATATGTATTATTTAAAATATCCATTACGCTTATATATTTAATACCATTACCGTACTTTTCAGCATTTGCATTTAATCCATTTTGAAAATCTAATAAATCTTCTAATTTTACATCTTTAAATTTTAAATTATTTGCTTTATTTTGAAATATATATTCCATATAAAATTTTTTTAATTTTTCTTTTTCTTTAATTAATTCTTTTTTTTCAGCTATAATCTTATCAGTATTTTCAATTATATGAACTATCTTTTCTTGCTCTTCTTTTGGTGGTAGTAAATACTCAAAATGAGTCAATGATTTAAAACTAAGACTATTTCTTACACTCCCCTGTGTATTATTTTTTACATTTTCATAAAATCTGTGAGTTTGAAAATAATAATAAAAATATTCTGGTAATAATTTCTCAGTATCCACCTCAAAAATCACATACATTGGACTCAAAACACCTTCATCATAATCTTTAAGTATGTCGATTGAACCAACATTTACTCTTGAAGGATTATATGCAAATTGATTCTTTCTTACTATCTTATAGTTGGATATATCCGCACTATGCACAGTTCCCTCAAAATATTCTTCTTGATTTACAAATCCTTGTGAATTAGTGACACTTAGAACTCTTTTAACCTTTTTATCTTTATTTCTTTCACTCACTTCTTTTAATACTTCTTTTAATTTTATATTTCTCCATTCACTCATTTTTATTTATCCTCTTCAAAAATTTCTTTTAAGTAATTTACAAATGCTGAGCAACTAATTAGCATATATTTTGCTTCTTCAAATGTGGAATTTCCCTCTCCTAATCCATTTGCATGTCTTATTCCATTTGTATCACTTGTATATCCATATAATTTTTCAAAAGCACTTTTCATCGCTGGATGTATTTTATCTTTCAATAGCTTTAATGCATCACCCAAAGTAGCTTTATCCTTTCCTGTTAAAATCTGACATATAGATTCTACAGAACTTATTGACTCTTTTATTGAATTATCATAATCCTTTGTTTTATATAATAATTCCAGAGCTTTTGAATAATGATTAGCTACAACATTATATGGATTTTCTAAAGTTTCTTCTATTTCTTTTATTGTTTCTTCATTTACTATATCTGTTATAGTATCATTTATTATTCTATAATTTACATTTTCTTTAACAAAAACATCATTAATATTTTCTATAAATTCATCTTTTTGATAATAGTAATGTTTTAAACTATCTATTGATTGTATAATTCCTTCTATAAAATCAAATACATCATTATATTCATTATTATTAAATATACTTTTTATTGTTTCAAATGTCTCTCCGTAATTTACACCTATTCCAAATTCTTGTAATGGGATATCATCATCAGGCAATGAAAAAATTTCAGTATAAATATAATGAATTATTTCTGTAGTAAAATAAGTATCTTCATTAGATAATAATTCTATAATAACATTATATAGCTTATTCCTAGTTCTTTCATTTAAATCCTTTACTTGAATTATATCAGAAAAGTGTTTAATTCCTTTTCTTTCTGAAAATCCACCTTTTAAATGTATTTCTACTTTTTTTCCATTTATAGTTACCATGCTCTTCTCCTTTTATAATCCTAATTCTTTCAATGATTCTTGTAATTCTTTTTCTAATACTTGAAGTTCCTTATTTATTTTTTCAATATTTTTCTTTGTCTCTTCTATATCAATTTCTTCTTCCTCTTCAAAAGTATCCACATATCTTTTAATATTCAAGTTGTATTCATTTTCTTTAATCTCGTCCATAGTTGCAATATGAGAATACTTTTCAACCTCTTTATAATTTTGATATGTTTCTAATATTTTTTGGATATTTTCTTTTGTTAATGTATTTTGATTTTTACCTTTTTCATATTCACGACTTGCTTCAATAAATAATACATCTTTTCTAATTCTGTTCTTTTTAAATACAACTATTGTAGCTGGTATTGAAACTCCGTAAAATAAATTTTCTGGTAGTCCTATAACAGCATCAATTAAATTATCTTCTAAAATTCTTTTTCTAATTAATCCTTCTGATGCTCCTCTAAATAAAGTTCCATGAGGTAATACAACCGCCATTCTTCCCTGTTCAGCTAAACTTTTTAACATATGTTGAATAAAAGCATAATCACCTATACTTTTTGGTGGAACTCCATATTCAAATCTATTGTATGAATCCATTGAAGCTTCCATTTTAAATGTGTTTTTCTTTTTACCATCATCAATAATTGTTGAATTTGCAGATTCAAACCCTTTTGCCCATTTATCTAATGAAAATGGAGGATTAGATACTATTACATCAAATTTCATTAAATCATCATGTTCCAAATGTAATGGATTAGCTAAAGTATCTCCCCATTCAATGTGAGCATCATTAACACCATGTAAAAACATATTCATTCTACATAAATTATAAGTTGAACTATTACTTTCTTGTCCATATACACTAACTTTTTTATCTTTAACTTCTTTAGATGCTTTTAGTAACAATGAACCAGAACCACATGCGGGATCGTAAATTCTATCATCTTCTTTTGGTTCAACTAACTTAGCAAGTAATGTAGATACTTCTGCTGGTGTATAAAATTCTCCACCTTTTTTACCTGAATCTCCTGCAAATCTTGATATTAAATATTCATAAGCATTTCCTATAATATCCAAATTTCCTATTTTAGATGGTCTTAAATCAATATCTTCATTATTAAAATCAGATAATAAAGTTTTTAGTATTGCATTTTTTTCTTTCTTTTTTCCAAATACAACTTCACTATTAAAATCAACACCCGCAAATAAATTTAATAACTTAACACCATTTAAAATTGTTATTGTTTCTAATGCCTTATTTATAATTTCACCTATATTGTCTTCATTTCTTTTATTATATAGATAATCAAATGTACATTCTTCTTTTAATATAAATTTACTTCTAGAAAGATATCTTTCTATCATTTGCTCATTTCCCTTGTACATTTTATTTGCTTTTTCTTTTTCTTCTTTATATGTATCACTTAAATATTTAACAAATAGCATTACTAATGCGTAATCTTTATAGTTTCCTCCAGGTATACTACTCCTTAAGGTATCACAAGCTGACCAAATTGTTCCGTTTATTTTATCTTGCAATTGTTTTTCATTCATTTTATTTCTTACCTCCATTTATTACTTTATTTACTATTGAATTATAATAGTTATCTTTCTCTATTATCATTTGATTATATAATTTTTTCTGTTCCTTCCAACTATAAATCAATTTTGATATTTTTTCCTGTTCTTTAAATGTTACATATGGAATTTCTATTAATCTTAGTTTTGCAACTGGAATTGATTTGACAACAGTTCCAATAATAATTGTTTCTAATTGTCTGCTTGCTTCCTTACTTTCTAAAAACCACATTAAAAATTTATTATTTATCTTTGTATTATTGCACCTAATAATACAATATAAATTATTAATTAGAAGTCCTTCCGTTTTTTCATCTACTAAGATAATTTTACTCGGTAGAGAAAGTCTAAAAATTAAATCTCCTTTTTTTGTAACATAGCTACTTAAATCTTCCATGCTATAAAAATCATCATATTCTATTTCTTCTTCATAGCATCTAATATTGAAAACTTTATATTTATTTGTTTTACTCCCTTTATATACAGCTTCTTTTCTTTTAAGAACTACTCCAATATGTATATCTGCAACATCTTCTAGCTTCATATAAGCCTCCTCTCATCTGTTCTAAATTTTTTATAACATAATTTTATTTGTTTGTCAAGTTTTTTTGTTATATTCAATTTAGAACATACGTAAAATGAGAGTGGTACATTTCTGTACCGACTCCTACATCTCACATTTCCTATCTTTTTTCTTTTTTAATCTTTTTTCTTCTTTCTCCTTAGTATTTTTCCACTTCTCCTCTTCAAGATACTTTATATTCTCTTTTATCTTATTAGTTCTTTCAATAATATCATCACAATACCATAGCTCTTTCTTTGTACTTTTAATCTTGTCAGTTACTTTTATAATTTCTTTTGTAATCTCATCTTTCTGCATATCATCAGTTATTTCTTTTCGCTTATAATATAGTCTATTTCTTGTATTATATAATTCTCTCAATTCATCTTTCTTTTTATCTTTATGATTATCAACATCTTGTAATGTTTCCAACTTATATTTACATACTAAATTAACTTCTGCTGAATATTGTTCTAATTTTCTTACTTCTCTTCTCATTTCTGGAGACATCTTATGTTGTTGCTGTTTCTTTGGATAAACTTTCAATGCAAAACAATAATATAAGAACAATGCTACTAAGCCTTTAGGCTTGTACAAATCTTTAGCATGCCCATTAAATGTAAATTTCTGTGCTGGAATTGTTGCTACGAAATTTACTTTTTTATATTTTTGCCATGGATTTTCAAATATTTTCTTCTTTATATTATCTAGTGAATATTCCTCTCCGAACCTTCTTTCAACTCTTATGTATCTCTTAAATGGTTCTTTTCTAATACTCAACTTTTCTGCTCTATAATAATATTTATATCCCATAGCAGCTAATATACTTTCAAACTGATGTAAACTAAATGCATGGTTTATTGCATAATCTAAATCTTCTTTCGCAAATTGACAGTATTCTGATTCGCTTGAATTTTTCTTATAATAGTTTTCAAAATTAATTCCTGACTTACAAGTCTTTTCATCTAAAACACTTAATCCATATTCTTCGCAAAGTTCATCTGATGTTTTTCTAAGTAAAGCTGTATTCTCTCTATTACTATAATACTTATATCCATCTTTAAAAGAAACTGAATTAAATACAAAATGATTATGAATATGCTTAGTATTTAAGTGAGTAGTTACTACAACTTGAAATCTATCTCCCCACATCTCTGTAGCTAATCTTACTCCGATTTCATGTGCTAACTCTGGTGTTACTTCTCCTTCTTTAAAAGATTGCTCACCATGAAATGCAAGTATGCCATCTTCCTTTCCATAAATTTGTTTCACAATTTGCATTTCTTTGACTGCATTTTCAACCTTGCAATTTATTCCTGATACATAAAATTGTTTTTCAGTTTTATCTGCATTAGTTGCATATCTTAAAACATCTCTTACTGTTTCATATTTATCCATTCCATAATCGTAACATTCATTTTTTGTTTTGTCTTTATTTGTTGCATAGTTAACTGCATTATCAATTCTTCCTTTTACCTTCCATAATTTTGTCGTTGCCATCTCATTTGCTCCTTTCATTTTTTATAAAAAAGGGATTGGGGAATTTTCCCCATATAGAATTTCGAGCTGAAGAAATTCATTGCTTGCTAATACAAAAATAACCTTATTTTTTTGCACATAATAGACTACTTTCCATATACTTTTACACCCCTTTTATAGATATAAAAGCACCTGAATTTTGAAAACTCAGGTACTTTTTCTTAAGCTTTTTTATCTTCTATTTCTTATAAAATTTCTTCTATAATATTCCAGATATTTTCTTTTTCTTTCCATAAAAATATTGTTTACAACTCGACAAGGTAGTGTTTTATATCCTATAATTTTAGCTGCAGTAAATGTATAAAATCTGTTATAAAGTACATATTTATCACTCATTTTTGTAACTACAAATGGTCTTTTTATTCCTTCTTTCTGAACTTTATTTTTAAACTTATCAAGCAATATTTTATTTTTAATTTCGACGTTTTCATCTCCTATTATTATTTTTTCTACTGGTATTCTCATTATTTTTTTATCTTTATTCATCTTTATTAATTCCTTTCTGTTTACTTTTTTTATTTTTTATATTAAAATATATTTACAAATTATTGGGTTAGTATTTTTAGTTTAGCGACTTATACTAACTCTTTTTCTTTTACTAAAGTTACACCATAACACATCTGATATAACTTACTAATTACAGCATCTGCTAATTGTTCATCTTGTCCTTCTCTAAATCTTCTTGATAATCCATTTTTATCAAATCTTGTTGTAATTATTATTGGTAATCTATTCTCATTTCTGTTCTCAATTATGCTATATAGTTTTTCTAATGCCCACTTACTAATTCTTTCTGTTCCAAGATCATCAATTATTATCATATCAATATTTGAATATAGCTCTATTAATTCATTTTCTGATTTTGTATTATCTACAAATGTTTCTTTTATCTTATCTAATAACATTGTAAGTCTACCTATAAGAACTATTTTTCCATTTTCAATAAGCTTATTAGCAATAGCTGCAACTAAGTGTGTTTTTCCAATTCCTGATATGCCTGTTATTATCATTCCATTGGTTTCACTATTTTCTATACATTCTTTTGTATAGTCCTCAATAATCTCAACTGCCATTTTATTAACCTGGCTTGTATTATAATTTTCAAAGCTCTTGTTTTGATAATTTTTTCTTATATAACCTTCTTTGTATAATCCGTTTAGAATTGTTAAGTAATACCTGTTTTTCTTTTTTAAGTATTCTTCTCCATCCTTTTTAATCCAATATTCTCTTGATTTTTTACAATCACATCTTTCATACTCAATGCTATCTGCTGAAATATTTTCATAAAGATAATCAAGACCTTTAGGTGTTAATTCTTTATTGCAGAATCCACATTTTTTCAATTTTCTGTTGATAACTCTATTGTATCTTGTACTCTCTAAAGCCATTTTCATTCTCCTCTCTTATATTATTTTCTTTACTTTTTTCTAAATCTTTTCTTTTTTCTTCTTCGTTACTTTTCGTTACTGTAACGCTACTTTTTTCACTTTCATTTTTAATCTTTTCACGATGTTTTCTTTGCCTTTCTCGATTTCACATCTTGGCATTCTCGTATTTATCAATACTTTGGTAAATACTCCAATTTTTAATTAGAAATGTTTTCCCTTCTTTTATAAGCATTTCTAATTCTATGAACTTTTCTAAAATTTTTTCTATTTTTTTATAAGATTTTCCCATAATTTTTGAAAAATTTTGAATCGTCATTGGATTTTTCTCTCCTATTTCTAATCTTCCACCATTATTACATTCAACTGCTAAAGCAATTAACTGTATCCATACCCTAAAGTATGTGTCTCCATCTGGATATTTAAGAATAATTTGTATCTTCCTATTTGAGAAGATATTTGATTCAACTTTGAACCATTGGATATCATACATATCACCTCCCTCCTAACGCTTATCAGTTAGTAATTAACTGATTCTTTTTCTTTTTTGCATAAATAATCATCTAGCACTTGTACTCTAAATAAGTACTTACCACCAACTTTGGAGCATGGTATTTGCTTTTGTCTTACTAATTGATTAATTAACCAATAAGAGATTCCTAAATACTCTGCTGCTTCTTTCATTGTTAGTGTCGTTCTTTGTGCTTTTGGTAATTCCATTGCCATCACCTCCAATCTTTTTGAAATTTATAGTTGACTTTTGTTAACACTTACATTATAATGTGAATAGTTAACGTTGTAAAGAGTTTTT
>CANQXC010000008.1 GCA_947627785.1 uncultured Clostridia bacterium
GTGTACCATATTTTTGCTTGTATGTTTGCTTTACTATGTACAAATCTTATTCCTGTATATTTCCCTTCTAAGTATCCATTAACTAAAACTTGACCATCTTGTACTATATCTCCCACTTGTACAGCTGCTGTTCCATTCTGAATATTTATTTTTGTTATAATACCTATTTTATCAGCAACAATATCGCAGTATTCGTTCTCATCTATAATTTCTGGTGCTTTTTCTGTTTCTTTCACTTTTACTATTGCATTTGTTCCTTTAAGTGTAATTCCTATCCAAGCAATATCATCTCTATTTAATCTTATCTTACTTATTACTGCATTTGTATCCATATCATTTTTTGACATGCCTATTGATAATCCACTTTCTTCTAAGCTTTTAATAATATCCTCATTGCTAATATTTATATTCCCTGTAACCTCTATATTCCAAACATAGTTTGATGAAATCACCATAAATACTATGACTATTAAAAATAATATTGCAAATATTTTTCTTTTTCTATATTTATGTGCTGTAAATGGTAAACCATTTTTACTTTGGATTTTTATTTTAGATTTTGTTTTCTTAGCTACTTGTCTTAATTTTTTATAATCTTCCAATTTAACATTTGCATACATTATTGTTGATTTTTCTCTTTTTATATCCATAAGTAAAATTCTTTTACTTATGCACATATTTATAAATCTCTCTATAAAAAATCCTTCTACTTTTACATTAACATATCCTGTAAAG
This sequence comes from uncultured Clostridia bacterium, assembly GCA_947627785.1. Lineage (GTDB taxonomy): Bacteria > Bacillota > Clostridia > TANB77 > CAG-508 > UMGS1781. The sequence continues at coordinate 736 of CANQXC010000008.1, forward strand.
TAGTTTAATATATTCCTTACAAACAAACCTTTCACTCCATTTCGTTTTTTTCTAATTCTATGCTCTTTATGGTTCCTTTTATAGCTATATCATCTTCAGTTATTTGCTCTAATGTTAATTTATATCCATTTATATTTACTGTTCCTATCTCTGTATTTATTTTTATAAAAAATTCTTCATATTCTAATATTCCTTTATAGTTTTCTATTAGTATCTCATCAAAGGATATTATTGTTATTTTTGCCTCTTTACTATCTATTTCCCTTGGCATATCTAACATTTGGTTAAGTCTATTTCTTTTCTTCATATAACCTCCACTTTTTTTTATTACTAATAAATATTATTTTATCTTTTATATAATATTACTGTTTTTTTAGTAAGAAACTATATTTAGTAATTAAAACCTACTCACCAAATTATGTCAAAAGTTGTTGGTTATTACTTGAAAGCCTTTTGTTTCAATAACAAAAAAAAACAAACAGTAATAACTGTTTGATCCTATATGTTACTTATTAGAACAAAGTTACAATAGCATATGCAAATATAGCTAATAATGATGTAATCAAGATTTGTACTGTTGTAAACGGTATCCCTAATCTATTTATTTTATCATATTCTTCTATTAAACTTTCTTCCTCTTTTTTATTTAATATGTGTTTACTTTCTATATATTCTTTTGCTATATATCTAGATTTTGTCATTGCATCTATTTCTAAATAACCTCTAACTACAAATTTTATTAATGCAATTAATGTTAATATAAAAAACTGAATTGTTGTATTTTGCACTACGTTTGTAATGGTTAAAACTATTATAATTAGCCAATATAGCATGCTTATATTAGAAAATATAAAGTTGAACAATAATAACCTTCTATCTTGTATAGAATGCATACATTCATGTGCTATTGTTTGTATTCTTGCATAGTTATTTTTCATATCAGCTATTGATATTTTATCTGTAACAGCAATATATAAACTTGTTTGAGTGTTCTTTGCTTCCTCTATTTTTACTTTATTATTTCCAAGCATACTAAGTATTTCTTTTGCAATTTGAACATTTTCCGGAAATTTATCAGTAAATTTTTCTAATTCTTTATTCTCTTTTAAAGGCTCTGCTTTTTTTATATCTAACTTAAATATATATTTCAATAAAACTATGCTTCCCAAAATTAGTGCTACAACAATCATCGAATCCATTTATATCTCTACAACTCCTCCCATTACACTGTTTCTTTTTAAATCTCCTTCTGGTATATCTGTTAATACCTTTGTTCCCCCTGCTATAACTACTTTATCTCCTTCTGCTAAGAAGCCTTCTTCTCTTAATTTATCTAATCCCTTATGCAATAATACATCAATACTTGGTTGTGGTTCAAATAGTTTTGGAATTATTCCCCAACATAAACCTAATTGCCTATATATAACCTCTTTCTGTGTTATTGCAAATATTGGACATTCTGCTCCAAAGCTTGATACCATTCTTGCTGTGTTACCTGTATTTGTGTATGCTATAATAGCTTTTGCATTAACATTCATAGCCGCTTCACAAACTGCATAATTCATTATAAATTCACAATCTGAATCTTTTAAATCATATTCTCTTTCTTTAAATCTCTTCCAATATTTGATAGAGCTTTCTATCTTTATTGCAATTTTACTCATTGTTTTTACACATTCTACTGGATATTTTCCTGAAGCTGTTTCTCCAGATAACATTATTCCGCTACTTCCATCATAAATAGCATTTGCTACGTCACTTACCTCTGCTCTTGTTGGTCTTGGATTTGTTATCATAGATTCTAACATTTGTGTAGCTGTTATTACTGGTTTACCTTGTTTATAGCATTTTTTTATAAATTGTTTTTGATATACAGGTACTTCCTCCATAGGAATTTCTACACCTAAGTCTCCTCTTGCTACCATTATTCCATCTGATACAGCAAGTATTTCATCAAAATTGTTTATTCCTTCTCTATTTTCTATTTTTGATATTATTTTTATATGTTCTCCATTATTTTCTTTTAAAACTTTTCTTATTTCCAGTACATCCTGTGGCTTTCTTATAAATGATGCTGCTATATAATCAAAACCTATTTCTATTCCATATTTTATATCTGCAATATCTTTTTCTGTAATACCTGGAAGGTTTACAGAAAAGTCTGGTATGTTTATACTTTTTCTATTTGTAAGTTTTCCACCTTGAATTACTTCACAAACTATATCTTTATCTCTAATTTCTTTTACTTTTAACTCTATTGTGCCATCATTTACAAGTATCGTTCTTCCTATATCTATTTCACTATAAAGTGTTTTATATGTTATAGATACTTTTGTTTCATCTCCTATTTCTTCATTATTTAATAGTGTAAATTCTTGACCTTGTTTTAAGAAAATCTGATCATTTTCAAATTTTCCAATTCTTATCTCTGGTCCTTGTGTATCTAATAATAGTGGGATTGGCAATTTTAATTCATCCCTTACTCTTTTGAACATATTTATCCTATCTGCTTGGTCTTGATAATTTCCATGTGAAAAGTTTATTCTTGCAACATTCATCCCTTCTAGCATAAGTTGTTTTAAAATCTCTTCATTATCTGTTGCAGGTCCTAATGTGCAAACTATTTTTGTTTTTCTCATAAAAATACATTCCTTTCTTTAAAATATGTCAATTAGAACTGCTAGTTTTTATTTCTACTATCCTAATTGACATATTTTTTATTGTGTTATCCATTTTATTAAATTTAAATTTGCTGAATCTAATAGCATCTCGTGTTTTGGCATCACCCTAAATGTATAACCATAATTTCCGCCTGTTTTCATTTCAATTTTTGTTTCATATTCATAAGTTTTATTTTCTACATCCTCTGATATTCTGGTCATCGGAGTTATATTTACATCTTCTACTATTCCATTATCTAAAATTTTTCCACAATAACATTCTACTTGTATATTGTCTTTATCTATATTTGGTAACATTACTTTACATCTTACTGTTATTTTTTTACCAGCATCTATAGTAATATTATCTAAATTATTCTCTTGCGTTATTTTAATGTCATTCCAATTAGCATATAAATTTTGTTTCGTCTTATTAAAATCTGTAACTTTTTCTAAGTTACTAAAATACTTATCTGTTAAATTACATAAAGGAACATATAATTTCTTTGTATAATCAACCAACATTCGTGCTGTACTGTATTTTCCTCCTGTTGAAATTATTGAGTTCTTCATTAATTTTAACCAATCTTTTGAAATTCCATTTTCATCTTTATTATAATATGCTGGTATTATTTTATCTTCCAATATTTTATATATGCTTTCACTATCTGCCAAATCTTGTTCCTCGTATGAATAATAGTCATCATTTGTTCCTATTGCCCATCCATTTTTTGTGTTATATCCTTCTGCCCACCAACCATCTAGTATACTAAAGTTTACAACACCATTTACTGAAGCTTTTTCACCACTTGTTCCAGATGCCTCCATCGGTCTTCTTGGATTATTAAGCCATACGTCAACTCCTGAAACTAAGTGTCTTGCTATATTTATATTATAGTTCTCTAGTAATATTATTTTACCTTTAAACTGTGGCATCATTGAAACCTCATGTATGTATTTTATTAAATCTTGCCCCTCTTTATCCGCTGGATGTGCTTTTCCTGCAAATATTATTTGTACAGGTTTATTTATATCATTTAGTATTTGAGTCATTCTCTCCAAGTCTTTAAAAATTAGTGTTGCTCTTTTGTATGTTGCAAATCTTCTTGCAAATCCTATTGTTAGTGCCTCTGGATTTAAGTTTGAAACTATATCTCTTATTTTTTCATAATGAACTCCACTATTTTTAAGCCTTGCTGTTACATTATCTCTTACTAGCTTTAATAATTTTATTTTTCTTTCTTGATGTGCTTTCCATAACTCTACATCTGGTATTGTTTCTATTTTTTCCCATGTACTGTCTTCATATATTTTATCTTGCCAATATGGCTCTAGGTATTTATTATATAATTCTTTTAAGTTTGGAGCAAGCCATGAACATGTGTGAATTCCATTAGTAACATATGTTATTGGAGATTCTTGTGGAGCAATTTCTGGCCATACCTCTGAAAATAATTCTCTTGAAACTTTGCCATGTAATTTACTTACACCATTTTTCTTTCCTGCAACTTTTAATGCTAATATTCCCATATTAAATGTTGTTTTATTTGTTTCTTTTGGTTTCATTCCTAACTCTAAAAATTCTTCTTCTGTTATTCCTAAATCTTTCCAATACTGGTCAAAGTATTTTTCAACTAATGTTGTTGGGAAAATATCATTTCCCGCCGGTACTGGTGTATGTGTTGTAAATACTGTTTTTGCAGTTACTATATCTTTTGCAATATCAAAAGATACTTGTTTTTCTTTTATTGTATTTTTTATTGCTTCTAAAACCAAGAATGATGAATGTCCTTCATTCATATGATATATAGTAGGTTTTATTCCTAATTCGTCTAATAATCTTACCCCACCTATTCCTAAAACCATTTCTTGTTTTATTCTCATTTCCTGGTCTCCACCATATAATCTAAGTGTTGTTCCTCTGTGTTCTTCTTTGTTTTCTGGTATATCTGTATCTAATAAATATAAATTTACTCTACCTACACAAATTTTCCATACTTTTATATAGATTTTTTCTTTTAACATTTTTATATTTATTATTAAATCTTCTCCATCCTTGTCTTTTACTGGTCTTATTGGTAAATTATCTAAATCTATATTATGATATTCAGTTAGTTGGTGTCCATTTTTATCAATAATCTGGTTAAAGTATCCATTTTTATATAATAAGCCTATTGCAACTAATGGAATTCCTAAATCACTCGCTGATTTTAAGTGGTCTCCTGAAAGAATTCCAAGTCCTCCAGAATAAATAGGTATTGTTTCATCTAAGCCATATTCTGCTGAAAAATATGCAATTATATCATCTTTATTCTCAGGATATTGCCTATTAAACCAATTATTTTTACTTTTCATATAGTTTTCAAAATTTTCTACATTTGTTTTATATTCTTTTAAAATATCCGGATTGATTGCTGCCTGCTCTAGCTTCTTTTGCTCCACCTCTCTTAAGAATTTTACTGGATTTTTTCCACATCTTTCCCATAAGTCTATATCAATCTCTTTGAAAATTTTCAAAAACTCTGTGTTCCATGACCACCATAGATTTTCTGTTATTATCCCCAACTTTTCTATTGGTTTTGGTAGCTGAGGATTTACTGTTATCTTATTAAATATGTACATTTAAAAAGTACCTCCTTAGTATTTTTTGTTTATATTTCATATGTTGCTTTATTTTTAATTATTTATTAATTACCGATTTAACTGCTCCAATTACTGTAGCATATTCTGCTTGTTTTGGAATTATAAAATTTATTTTTTTATCTTTATGTAAATTTTCAACTCTTCTTAGAACTTTATGCATATATGGAATTGTGGCAACATTGCCTATAACAATTATATTCTTATTGTTATTATTTTGTGTTGCAAATACTGCCATTACTCCTATAGCTTCAAAAACCATATTAGCAATTCCACGAATTATATCATTTGATGTTGCTTTATTATTTAGTTTTCCAAAGTTTGCTGACGTAGTATCCTTTGGCAGAGTTTTTATTTCTTTTGTTGTTATATCTCCCACTGTCAAATCTACATTTTCTAGATTTCCATTTAAAATACTGTTGTTTATTTCATCTATTGAATTAACATTTCCTAATTTTCTACATAGGTTTATTAGAGTTCCTCCTCCAACACCTGTTCCTCCGAGATGTGTAAATTCATTTTTCTTTGCATTTACAAATGCTGTTCCTGTGCCTATACTTACTACCAAAGCTTCCTCTTTATTTGCTAGATATAATCCTCCTGTTCCTATTGCTACAAATTCATCTACCTTTGTAACTGGTATCCCATCTATATTGTCTAATATTTCATTTTCTCCTACTCCAGTTAAAATAATATTATAAATATTTTTTTTATCTATATTTTTCTTTTCTATAAATATCTGTAATGATTCCTTAACAGATTTTTTTTCTAACATTAATTTATTTATTATATTTTTTTGTTCATCTATCTCAATTATCTTTACATATGAACTTCCTGCATCTATGCCTATAATGTTCATCTTCTACTCCTTTATATAATTGTGGGTTTATCACCTATTTCAACAACATAGAATTCTGGATTATATCCTATTTTCTCTCTATAACCTTTTTCTACATTTTCTATGAAATTTTCCACTTTATCTGTTTTTACAATACTTACAGCACATCCTCCAAAACCAGCTCCTGTCATTCTTGCACCTATAACACCCTCTTGTTTTAAAGCTTCCTCTACTAAAGTATCCAATTCAATTCCTGTTACCTCATAATCATCCCTTAAAGAATTATGTGATTCTACCATTAATTTTCCAAATAAATCTAAATTATTATCTTTTAATGCTTGTACCGCTTTTAAGGTTCTTTGATTTTCATATACAGCATGTTTTGCTCTTTTTTGTCTTATTTCATCTTTTATTAAATGTTTATTCTGTTCAAATTCTTCCTCTGTAAGTTCACCTAATGCTTTTATTTTTACTCCACCTTCTTGTAGTTCTTCTAATGCTCTTTCACACTCTGCTCTTCTTACATTATATTTAGAATCCCCCAAGCCCCTCTTCTTATTTGTATTCATTATAACTATTTTCTCATCTTTTAATTCTATTGGTGCATATTGATATTCTAATGTAGCAGTGTCTAAGAATACCGCATTATTTTTCTTTCCATTTGCTATAACAAATTGATCCATTATTCCACAGTTTACACCAACGTATTTATTTTCTGCTTTTTGACCTATTAAAGCTATTTTTGTATTATCTATATCTAGTTTAAACATATCTTTTAACATATATGCTGTTAATACCTCTAATGATGCTGATGATGATAAACCTGCTCCATTTGGTATTGTTCCATAATATACAACATCAAAACCATGATCTATATTATATCCTTCATCTTTTAAAGCCCATATAACAGCTTTTGGATAATTTATCCAGTTTTCATTTTCATTATATACTAAATTTTCTATAGATGATGAGATTATTCCTAATTCATCAAAATTAATTGAATAAAAATTTAATATTTTATCTTCTCTTTCTCTTACTGTTGCATATGTTCCCATTGTTAGTGCACATGGAAAAACATGTCCTCCATTATAATCTGTATGTTCTCCTATTAAATTTACTCTGCCCGGTGCAAAGTATGTTTTAAATCTTCCTTCTGTTCCAAAAATTTCTTTAAATTTAGCTTCAACTATTTCTTTCATTTTTATTAATCATTCCTTTCTCTAAGGATAATTTTTGTTATTTTTTCACAATAAAAATACACTTATAACAATAATATCATTCTATCATAAAACAATTTTAATAATCAATAGATTTTAATAAATTTTTTATAAAATTATAAAACAAAAAAGCCTGAATATATCTCAGACTTTTTTTATTATATTTAAATTTCTTTCAATTCCTTACAACCTACTATTGAAACAGCTAAAGTAATACTTATAATTACTATGCCTAAAAATGTTTTCATTTGTTCTGCACCTGTGTTAGGTATTTTTCTGCTAGCTTCTTGCTCTATTTCAGATTCTTTTATAGTGGTTGTTTTAACATCTTCTTCTGTATTCTCTGTAGTTATTTGAGGTTGTCCTAGCTGCTGTGCATCTCCATTATTCCCATCTTCTGATGTTTTATCATTCTCTGTTTCTGTGCCTAGATTACCAGTTTCATCTGTTTCACCATTTTTATCATCCCCTAATGTAGATTTATTTTCAACCTCTGTATTTACCCAGTTATTTACCGTTGTCATTAATGATTTCATTTGTGACACATTTTCCTCTGTTAAGTTGTCTATTCTGTTTTCAAATTCTGATTGTAAGTATTCTACTATAGAGCTACTAAGACCATTTACATTAGATAACTGTGCTATATCGTTTTTTAACTTTGTTTTTACAGAATCATCTATTGTCTCTGCTGAAATTAAATCGTTATATGCCGTATTAATTACTTGTTTTAATTGTTCTAAATCTCCTAACATCCCCATTGCATTAGCCAATTCTAATTTTGATACTATTTCATCCATTGACATTGTTGCATATACTACTCTCCCTGTTATAAATAATACAATAAGCAACGCAATAATAATTAAAAACATTATTAAATTTTTCTTTTTTTTCATTGTATTTCTCCTTATTTTTCATCCTAAATTTATCTATGTTTTATTTTACCATTTCATTTTTATTTTTTCAATATTTTTGTCTGTTTGTAACATAAGTTTAATATTCTTGTAATATATTTGTAATATTTGTAGTGTTTTGTATTTTTTGCATTAAAATACACATAGAAAGTAAAAAATATATTTTCTACTTTCTATGTGTACTTTATATCTATCTCTTGAATTCATCTAACGATTTAAACTCATATCCTTCATCTTTTATTTTTTTAATCATTTCATCTAATATGTTACAGTTATCTTTTGATGTAGCATGTAATAAGATTATCTCTCCATTATGCATATTAGATAATATCTTTTCTTTTGCATATTCTTCTCTACCCTGCTTATTTTCATCCCAATCATCATATGCAAAGCTCCACATAACTGTTGTATATCCTAACGATTTTGAAAGTGCAAGTGTTCTTTCACTATATTCACCTTTTGGTGGTCTTAAATATTTCATCTCATAACCAAATTTCTCATATACTGCCATATGAAGTTTTGTTATTTCTTCTTTTAATTTTTCATCATCTAAATCTGGCATACTTGGATGATTTACTGTATGGTTTCCTACTATATGTCCCTCTTTTATCATTCTCTCTACTAATTCAGGTTGACTATTTAAATAATGTCCTGTTATAAAAAAGGCTGCTTTTACATTATTTTCTTTTAGTGTATCTAAAATATTGGCTGTATATCCTGCCTCATATCCCTCATCAAATGTTAAGTATACAAACTTATCCTCTTTGTTTCCTATTGCCATATCTCCATTTTCATCTATTAGTTTCTTATTTTCTATCCCCAAATCTGGTTGCTCGTGGTTTGTATTCCTCTTTATTCCCCATCCTATTTTTTTATTACTTAAATTTCCTGTACTACTAGTTTGTAATGTTATTCCACTATCTACACCTTTTATACATACAAACATTACAAACAAAGCAATAAATATTAATCCTACATAAAAGTATTTCTTTTTTAAATTTTCCCTCATAATAATCAGTCTTCCTTTCATAAAAATATAATTAGCATACAAACATTTAGATTTGAAATTAATTTTTATATTTTATTTAATATTATGAGAAATTTTTTAAAAAATAACTAAAGATTTTAATCTCTAGTTATTTTTTTAATTAATTATTATTTATAGTTTCTTTTATTACTTCTGCCAGATATTTCATACTGTTTTTTGCTTCTTCAACTGTGTTTTCATCATGTCCAACTTCTATTAGTGTTGCACATTGGCTTAAATCCTGATTATAATCTCCTGTATAAATATACATCGCTTTAAATAAACCTGGATACATTTCATCAGCTTTCTTTTGTACACTTACAGCCCATTTTAAATTATTTTTCCAATTTACATGCCCAACTGCTATTATAAATCTTAATTTTGCTACTTTATTCGAATCTATTTCTATATAATTTTCATCATTCTCATTACCTGCATATGAATCTCTATGAATATCAAAAATAATATCAATATTATTACCCTGTTCCTGTAAATATCCTTTTACAAGATCATATGAATTATAGTAAGCATTATTGGTAGTATCAATATCATTATATGTTTTTAAGTGTGTAACTTTAAAACCTTTTTGTTTTAAATCATTCGAAAATTCCTCTCCAACACTTACCATATTATATTCTTCATTTAAAGTTTTCTTATAATCAACCTCTTCATAATCAACAGAATCATACGCTTCTGTTGTGTGTGTATGATAAATAATAATATCTTGTTTATTATCTATATTAAATTGATTATCTTGAACCAATTCTTCTAAATTTACTTGTGTAGTATTAATAGCATTTATTCCCAAACAATATTTTTTATACATATTGTTAGCATAATCATAATTTTGCATAAGTAAATTATATTCTACTTGATCAATTGGTTTTTTATGTTCCATATCATATATATTTATTAATTCTTGCTTCGCTTCCTCAAATTTTTCTATATTCATTTTTGCCAACTTTACTATCCATTTAAAAGTATGAGGATCCTTTTTTCCTTCCAATATATTAAGAGCAACACTTATATCATTATATTTTTTTGCTGTTTCTTTACTATCATATTTCCATTTATTTTCTTCTAAAATAACTCTTTTATAATATTTTTCTGCTTCTGTTTCAATATTATCTTTTCCACTTAAGGCATATGCATTTATACTTTCTGTTGCAATATCTACTTTTGCTAGATTATACTTTTCGTATTTAATCATTTTTTCAAGTATCTCATAAATTTTATAATTGTTATTTTTATATTGTTCTGAATTTTCATCAAGTTGAAGGTTTGCTTTTTGTAATTTACTTATCATAATTTCTCCATTATATATACATGGATTTTTAAGTAAAATGCCTGTAATACATGCAACAACTATTATTACTATATTTGAAATATAAGCTTTTGATTCTCTATCTCTAACTTTTAATATAGTTGAATACATTCCTAGATTTATAAAGAATATTACTTGTATATACCATAATGACATATCAATATCTAATAAACTATGAATAAATAATGCTATTAAAGCAAATTGTATACCCCTATATTTTTCTATTACTTCTTTATCTATTTTTCTAGAATTAATTACCAAAATTATTATACCAAATATAGAAATTAAGCCTAATATTCCAAATTCTAACCATATTTGTATTAAATAACAATGAGCATCATTTGATGTATAACCATATTGTTGTACATCTTTATATTTTAAGCTCCAGCAATCTCCTCCTATACCTGTCAAAAAATTATTAGAAATTAATTTCAATCCATCCCTTAGAAAATGTATTCTTTCTTGTGCAGTCCTATTTTGTAAATTAATATCTTTTATTTTTTCTACAAATTTTGTTGGCAAATGTTTATATTCTAAAATAATTTCTTCATTGTTAATTAAAAATTCTTTTAATACTAATGTTCTTGTTATAATATCAGATTTTGTTGTAAATTCTAATTTTATCTCTGATGTATTTTCATTTGTAACTAATTCTATTTCTTTTTTCCCTGAAAAGTTTCCAAATTCTATCTCTTTTTGTCTTATTCCTTCAAGACTTCTAGAATCTCTTTCTATAATTCTTATCTTAAAAAAATCGTCCTCATTTTTTTCTTCATTTCCCCAAACTTTTGCTTCTATATTAAGACTTAAAATATACTTAGTATTTGGCTTAATATTCCTTATAATTTTAGAATTATAATCTGATTGTGTGTTTTCTATAAAAACAACAAATTCGTCTTTATTATGGAGTTCAAAGCCTACCCATATAACACCTACTAATAATACAATCACAATACCTATAATAAAATGAGTATAATGAATATTTACCTTTAACATTTTTTTATTCCATATAAATACCAATTCTAACCAGAATAAACTAAATACAACAATACTTAGGTAATATTGTCGCACCAAAAATTTTTGAAATATAAAAATGTAAATTGCTGACATTACTAGAGATTGTATCAAATTATGTAACATATATATGCTCTTTTTTCTGTCTTTTAACAAAATAAAATATATAAATAATAAACATGGAAAAACAATAAATGTAAATTTTGAATATGTTAATAAAATCCCAAGAATAAATATTGAATTACAAATTCCATACAATATACTTTTTTTGGTATCTATATTTATTAACATCTCATTTATGCTAATAAAATAATTAAACATAATCAATGCAGCAAATGAATTAGGATTAGTAATTAATGATATTAATCTTCCTTCACCATTTGAAATTGTACCAATTTTCATAAATTTAAAAATTTCATCATTGCATAAATTTCCTATACCTAAGAATATAAGTATTATAGTAAATACAAGGCTTACGTTTTTTATATATTTAACTGTATTCTTATTCTTTTTACACATATCCCTTGTAAATATGTAAACCCATAATAATGTTAAATAGTTTAATATAGTCTCACAAGTAGGTACTAAACTAACAAATGAATTAAAAACTAAAGGTATTATTGTTGAAAATACCAATAGCACCATAAAAAAGTCTAATTTTGATTGTATGATTTTTATTTTTTCTTTTTTATATAAACAAATTAAACAATATATTAACATTAATATATTTATACAAATATGTATATTAGTATATAATACATCTTTTTGTATACACAAACTAGATGATATTATTAAAAGAATTAATATCACTATATTTACATCTTTTAATTTTTCTTTAAACATATCTTCCACCTTAATTACATTTTATGTATTTTTAAGAAATTTTAACTTCCCTTTAAGTTAAAGATTGTGAGTTAGTATTAATAATCTTGTTGTCTCACAATAAAAATGCTATTAATATAAAACTAATAGCATTTTCATTTCTTTAAGTTAATTTACTCACTTATATTTTTAATTTTGATAAAATATATTACACCTAATATAGCAGTTATTATTATTAAAATAAATACTATTGATTTTTCTCCAGTATTTGGTATCTTTTCATCAGATACTGTATTATCTTTCTCTTTTTCTGGAACTATCTCTGGTTCTTTTTCTGGTTTCTTCTCAGGTTCTTTCTCTGGTTCTTTTTCTGGCTCCTTTTCAGGTTCTTTCTCAGGTTCTTTTTCTGGCTCCTTTTCAGGTTCTTTTTCTGGTTCTTTTTCTGGTTCCTGTGTTGGCATATATTTTTTTATCTCACCCCAACTAAAATTTTCCAAACCATATTCAGTAAATGATTTATCAATATACGTGTCTTTTACTATACCATTACCTTGATACAAGTATATATCTTCTAAATTACGATATTTTCCTTCTTCATTATCTAGCTCAATATATATATAGTAATATTCTCCTTTTTCAATGTCAAACTTTCCTATTAATGAATTGCTTCCATTTAGTTCATAACTTTCACTATATACTGCTGATGATTGTTTTGCATATGCCATTAATTTATCAAATGCGTCTTCTCCCTCATTTTTTATTGCTAATAAAACACTATAATCTGTTACTTTTCCAACTTTTACATTAAAATTTCTACTTCCATTTGTATTATCATATGGTTCATATATTGTTAAAGCCATTTTATTATTATAAAACCATCCCAGAAATGCCAATTTCATTCTACTGCCTAGTTTACGTAATGCAGGTTTTTGTACTATTTCTCCAGATAATACTTCTTTTATTTCATATTCTGAGTCTTGTTTTACCCTAGCTTCTATTATCCAAACATGTATATCACCATTTAAATCTATGTACTTATTCATTTTATCATAAGGTACTATTTTATCACTTGTTGTATCCCATACGTGCAATGCATTATTTGCTAATACATCAACTGTTTCTCCCATTTCTGGTTTAGTTTCTAAATTTGAAACAAATATATAATATTTTGTTCCACTTTCTTTATTAAAAACAACATCCTCAAACTTTAAATCATATTCTGATATTCCTGAATCTCCTCTATCAACAAATGACATGCTTACATTAGAAAAATCTGTCCAAACTATATCTCCTTCTTGAGCTTTAACTCTCATATTAAAGCCAATTGATATATAAAAAATTATAGCAATTAATAAAATATTGATAACTTTCTTCATAAGTATCCCTCACTCTCATTTATACCTAGTTTTATTATATCATTTTTGTACTTTTCTTGCAATAAATTCTTCAAATTTTTCATAACACAATAACTTCTATTGCATGAACTATCACTCTTCGTTTATTTGTACTGTCACATGTTATTAAAGTTATAATTTTGTTTTCATAATTTATCTCTTGACCAAATTTAATTTTACTTTTTGAAATTGCATTATCAATATATTTTTTCTTTTCATTTTCTGTAAACTTATTTTTTATAACTTCTAAATTAGGTTCATCAATATAACATGAAAATACTTTATATGTGCTATATTTGTTTTCAGTAAAAATTTGAATATCAATATCCGTTCCTAAATCTCCATTATATATTTTATGAAGATTTGAAAACATCCTATCATTTTTCATATTGTGTCCATAAATAACTGTATTTTCATCTAAAAAACTTTTATTAACATTACTATATACAAATATACTACCTGCCACACTATATTTTTTGTATATGTCTTTTCTTAAATAATATTCATTTGTTGGACCTTGTAAAATTGGATAATTTATATATGTATTATTTATTATAATCCATGCAAAAATATCTGGATTTATTTCTTTTAACTTTCCAAAATCAATAGATATCATCTCTTCTCCTGTTTCAGGTTCTTCCTCTTTTGTAATAATTTCTGTATATAGTTCTTTTTCTAATTTTTTAGTTTCTATATCACTTTTAACCCATATAAAAACATTATAACCTGAATATAAAAATAAGCATATAAATATTATAAGAATTATATTTATTAATATTTTGTTTTTCATATGTCTTTAATTTCCTTCTTAACATTTTTGTTTTTTTATTGTGAAACAACAAGGTTCCTGGGTACCCACCCACAATCTTTGATTGTGCTGGTGGGTAGGGTTCTTATAAACCATATTTATATAATACTTTTTTTATGGTTTATTGTCAATATCATTACTGTATTTACTGTATTTACTGTATTAAATGTTGATATTACTTATATTTAAAATAGGAGATTAGATTTTATCCTAATCTCCTAAAAATATTATCTATTTACTTCTTTTTCCATTTACATTCTTCTTGCGAATAATAAATATTATTGCAACTAATGAGATAACCATAACAACTGCAAATATTTCTATTGCTATATCTGATGTATTTGGAACACCAGAATTATTATTATCATTTCCTTGTTGATTTGTATTATCTGGTTTTGTTATTGGATTTTCTGGTTGTTCTGGAACATCTGGTGTATCTGGTGTGTCTGGTATATCTGGTGTATCTGGATTATCTGGCTGAGTTGGGTTCTGTGGATTAGATGGTTTTGGTTCATCTGGTTCTTTATTTTCATGTTTTGTCTTAAACTCTTCGTATTGTTCTTCTATAGTCTTTCCCTCTGCTGTTGTAAATTCCCCAGCTAATCCAATTCTTGCAAGAACGTTAGCACTATTTCCATCATTTACAACATTTACAAATACAAGAGTATCAGTAAATTCTTCTTCATCCACGTTTATAAGTTCAACTTTACCTTCTACAACTCTGAAGATATAATTTTCAATAATTTTTTCAATTAAGATATCATTTCCATCTAAATCCTTTACTGGAATATGTACTTCAGAAATTGTATATTCTCCATCTGGAAGGTCTTCAAATTTAAACATACCATAAGTTGCAACACCTTCGCTAATTAGAGTATCACCTTGCATTAATCTTAGTGTTACTCCAGGCATAAAGTTTCCATTTTGATCAATTGTATAAACAGTTAAAGCACCTTTTGAAGGTACTACAGTTACATTTAAAGTTTCGGTGATTCCTGAACCATCTGCTGCAGTTGCTGTAATTGTAACGTCAGTTTCTTCTGTAACATCACTTGCTTTAATTGTTACTGTATAATTTCCTTCACCATCATCAGTTACATCAAGTGTGACAACATCTGAATCTGCTTTCCATGTTAGTTCTTTATTAGTTGCTGTGCTAGGTGATACAGTAGCTGTTATAGTTGCTTCTTCTCCACCTTTTACAACTAAATCTTTTTCACTTAATTCAATTTCCTCAACTGGAACACTTAGAACTTCTACTATGCAATCTTTGTGAACAGTTGGGTCACTTACTGAGCTTACTCTAATTGTAGCTGTTCCTGTTGCTACTGCTACTACTTTACCATTTTGGTCAACTGTAGCAATATCTCCATTTAATGATTCCCATTTTACTGTTTTATCTGTTGCATCTTCTGGTAAAACTGTTGCTGTTAACTCATGT
>CANQXC010000009.1 GCA_947627785.1 uncultured Clostridia bacterium
ACCTTTATATGAATTTACATTTTGACCTAATAAAGTAACCTCTTTATATCCTTCTTTTGCAAGAGTGTTAATCTCTTTTAATATATTTTCTGGATTTCTACTTCTTTCTCTACCTCTTACATATGGAACAATACAATATGAGCAAAAATTGTTACAACCATACATAATCGTTACAGAAGCAGTTTGATTGCTGTTCCTTTTTATAGGTAAACCTTCATAAATTTCACCATCAATATCTAAAATATCTTTTACTTTTCTTTTTTCGATAATTGCATTATATAAATCTTCTGGAAAGTTTTGAAGAGTATGAGTTCCAAATATAATATCAACATAAGGATAACTTGTTTTTAGTTTTTCTTGTATGTGTTTTTCTTGCATCATACAACCACAAACTGCAATGATTCCATTATTTTGTTGTTTTATTTTCTTTAATTCACCTAGTTTACCAAAAAGCTTTTCTTCAGCATTTTCTCTAACACAACATGTATTTAATATGTAAACACTTGCAAGTTTCAAATCTTCGGTACTTTCATACCCCATCTCTTCTAGCATACCTGCAAGCTTTTCAGAATCATTTTCGTTTAACTGACAACCCATTGTTAGTATATTATAATATTTCTTAGAATTTTCATTTAATTTCTTTACTTTCTCTATAAATTTCTTTTGTTCTTCCACTATATTTTTCAAACTTATGCCTCCTAAAAACTACAATGTAACTATTATACCATAAGTTGATTAAATATTACAATACTTTACATAAAATATTTTATTTCAAAGTATTCATGTTTTCAATCAAATTAATATATTTCAAGAAAAACAATTCTTTGTCGGCATAAGCAACACTATTTTGTAATTCCTTTATGAGCATATAAGTTTTATTAATTTTATATTCTTTATCTTTAGAATACTCTGTATCGTTAACTATATTTAGAAAAGCATTTTCAGCATTTGTAAGGCTTGTTGTTACTGCATCCCAATCATCAATAGACACCGCAGAATATGCAGTAAAAATATTATATTTTGTTTTTTCTAAATTAATTAAATATTTTTCTGATGAAACTGATTCTAAAAACTGAGGAATAAAAGCATATAAATTTGCTAAATTTGTTAATGTTACAGCCTTATCTTCATTCTTTATACCTATAACTGTTTGATCTATACTATTACTAAATTCTACTATATCATCATTAGATACTTTAGCATTATATAAATCTATGGTTGCTATGCTCCACGATGTATTAATATCTTCTATATCTTTTTTTAATGTATTCCAATCAACGTTCTCTATATCTTTACTTAAAATACTGTTATTTTGCATTTCAGTTATTGTTATTGTTTGTTCCTCTCCTCCAGATGATTCTCCTTCTCCTCCTCCTGAAGAACTACCAGATTGCGAATCACTACCTTGTGAGCCACCACTTTGTGAACCACCACTAGATTGTGATTCCCCAGATTGGGAACTACCAGATTGTGAACTGCTAGCTTGTGAACTTCCACCTTCTTCAGATTTTCCTTGTGATTCCTTACTCATAGTTATCTTTTGTGATGTTAGCTCATAATTTTGCAAAGAAATATTATTCAAATTATTTAACATATCTGAAATCTTTAAACTAAAATACTCTATTTCAGAACTAATTTTTTCTTTGCTTACAGTCTCTTCAGATTTATTACTACATCCTACTAATAAAATTAAGCAACTTATTATAATTAAAATCTTTTTCAACACGTATCACCTAAAAAATATTATTTCCGAAAAATTACCTTTTATTCCAATGCATAAGTTAAAACTCTTCACAAATAATATAATTGTAGAATTGTTAATTTATAAATGCTACATTTAGCCACTTTAGATTTATGTTTAGAAATGGAGGAATTTATGGGAGTAATGGTAAATTTATATAGTACTGAAAAAAATGAAATAAAAAGATTCTTATATAGTTTTTTTGAGCATAATGTTGAAATAGATAATGACTTAAAATGGGAGCATTATTTTGAAAATTCTATCGATAGTGCAAATATTATAGGTGTATTTGTTGATAATAATGATAAATTTAAAATTAATATGTGGGTTAGTTTAGATTCTGGTTTTTTTATAAATGTTACTGATTATAATGCTGATAAAATAATAAGGTACCTATATGAAAGGTACCCATATTAAACTATTCTCCATCTTGTTTTGTTTCTTCTTTTAAGTCTTCTATTACTTCTTGTGCTTCTTGCTCTTTACCAGGAGCTACTTCACCATTTTCTAATTTTTCCAAAGCTTCTTCTTTTACTGTAGGCTCTTCTGTTTGTCTTTCTCCACATTTTGGACAGAATGTTGCTCCTTTTTCTATTTCTGCTGAACATTTACTACATAGTTTCTTTTGATTTAACTTTAATATTTCTAATCTTGCCTCTTCTATCTCTTTAGATAATTCATCTATTTTTGAACATTGCTCAGCTAAATCTGTTTTAATATCTATATTTTCTTCTCTTACGTGTTTTTCATATACTTTTTTTCCAATTTCTTCGTATACATCGTCAATTTTTCCTTTGTTTTCATTAATTTTTAGTTTTAGTTTTGTTTCTCTTGCTATTTTTCCTGTTGTTTCACTTGTTTTTTTACCTAAATCACTTAAAAATCCCATTTTTATTCCTTCCTTTCAATATATATTTATATTATTATATTCTATCCAGAGTTATTTGTAAATATTCTAATCCTCAAATTTTGGATTTCTTGTCATTAAATCTGAAATTGCTTGTTTTGGATCGAATTTTTCAAATAACACTTTGTAGACCGTATTAACTATTGGCATTTCGACATTGTATTTTTTTGAAAGCTCATAAGCAGTTTTAATATTATCAATACTTTCAATTGTCATACCAATTTCATCTTTTGCTTCTTGTATAGTTTTTCCTTGACCAATTAATATACCTGCTCTTCTATTTCTACTATGATTACTCATACAAGTTACTATTAAATCACCAAGTCCTGTAAGCCCATAAATTGTTTTTGGTTCTCCACCCATTTTTATGCTTAATTTTGCCATTTCTGATAAACCTCTCGTAAGTAAGGCAGCAAATGTATTATCCCCTAAATTCAAACCAGTAATTGCTCCTGCACAAAATGCCAATATATTTTTTAAAGCTCCTCCAAGTTCAGCACCTTTCAAATCATAAGATGTATAAATTCTTAATGTTTCACTCATAAAAGTTTCTTGAACAGTTTTTAACACTCCTTCATCTTTTGATGCTATTACTAAAGCTGTTGGTATACCAATTGAAACTTCTTCTGCATGACTTGGTCCAGATAATCCCCCTATTTTTGAATTAGGTAATTCCTCTTCTACTACTTCATTTAAAGTATATAGTGTTGATTCTTCAAATCCTTTTGAACATATAATTATTTGTTGGTCTGTAACAAATTGTTTAAACTTTTTTATAGTTTCCCTTACAAATTTTGAAGGAGTTACTATTAAAAGCATTTCTGTTCCTTCTATTGCTTCTTTAAAATCTGTTGTACAAATTATATTTTCTGGTATAACAGCTTGTGGCAAAAATTTACATTTTCTTTCATTATTTATTAAATCTGCTTCCTCTTGTAAAAAAGACCATATTTTAACATTGTTTCCTAAATTGGCTAAATGTATTCCAAGGGCAACTCCCCAGCTACCACTACCAATAATTGAAATATTTTTCATTCGCTATTTCTCCTCGTATAATATGTTTATAAACATATTCTTTCCTTCAAATTTTTAATAACATTTATTTTATTTCTTAAATGATAATTTATTTTCTGTTCCCTCTTTAAGTCTTTTTATATTTGTTCTATGATTAAAAATTACAAGTAATGCAATTATTATACTTATTATTTTTGCAGGATAATTATCATCTATCATAAACACAGTTAAAATTGGAAATAAAACCGCTGCAAGTATTGAACCTAATGAAACCAATCTTGTAGCTATCATTATAATTAATGCAAAAATTAAACAAATTAAACCAATTTCTGGATTCACTACTAATAAAACTCCTAACGAAGTTGCAACTCCTTTTCCCCCTTTAAATCCATAATATACTGGAAATGTGTGACCTACTATTGCCATTAAACCTGCTAAATATTTTAGAGTTTCTGCCTCTGTATCATTTTTTGCCCAAATATGTGCTGCAAGCATTGCTAGTAAAACTGCTACAACTCCTTTTAAAATATCACAAATTAAAGTTAATGCTGCTGCTTTTTTTCCAACTGTTCTTAGTACATTTGTACTACCTGCATTTTTGCTTCCCTTTTCTCTTACATCAAAGCCCCCAAATTTTTTTCCAAATATAATTGCAAAACTTATGCTTCCAATTAAATATGCTACTAATCCTACTAATACATATACTGCTGACATTTATAATTCCTCCTTTTCTCCTTTTTCTCTTGATATTACTCTAATTGGTGTTCCTTCTAAATCGAAATTACTTCTTATTTGGTTTACCAAATATCGCTCATATGAAAAATGAAATAATTCCTTATTATTTACAAAAATAACAAATGTTGGTGGTTTAGTTTGTGCCTGTGTTGCATACAAAATTTTCAATCTACGACCTTTATCTGTAGGTGGTTGTACAACTGCAATTGCTTCATTAATTACTTGATTTAATGTTGCTGTTGAAATTCTCATTGAATTATTATTTGCAACTTTGTTAATTAAACTAAATAATTTATCTACTCTTTGACCAGTTTTTGCAGAAATAAATATAATCGGTGCATAGCTTAAATAACTTAATTTATTATATACCTCTTTTTTATATTTTTCTAATGTTCCTGTTTCCTTTTCTACCTCGTCCCATTTGTTTACAACAATTATTACACCTTTTCCAGCCTCATGAGCTTCTCCAGCAATCTTTGCATCTTGTTCAGTAACACCTTCTTTAGCATCAATTAAAATTAAACATACGTCTGCTCTTTCTACTGCAAGTAATGAACGCATTACACTATATTTTTCTATACTTTCTTCTACTTTACTTTTTCTTCTTATCCCAGCTGTATCTATAAAATTATATTTTCCATTTTCATTTTCAAAATATGAATCTATTGCATCTCTTGTTGTTCCTGCTACATCACTTACAATTACTCTATTTTCACCCAAAATTTTATTTACTAATGATGATTTTCCCACATTTGGTTTTCCTATTATTGCTACATTTATTATTTCTTCATCATTTTCATTTTCTTCTTTTTCTGGGAAATGTTCATAAATTGCATCTAAAACATCTCCTATTCCTAAAGCATTTGTTGAAGAAACTGGATATGGAGTTCCTATCCCTAAATTATAAAATTCATACAAATTTGGGTCTGGTGTTCCAAAATTATCGGCTTTATTACATACTAGAACAATCGGTTTTTTAGACTTTCTAAGCATTGTAGCAATTTCTTGATCTGAAGCAGTTATACCTTGTTTTATATCAGTAACAAAAATTATTACATCTGCTATATTAATTGCAATGTTTGCTTGTTCTCTCATACCTGTTTGAATTACATCCTCAGATTTTGGTTCAATTCCTCCTGTATCTATTAAAGTAAAATCTCTGCCACGCCAGTTACTATCAGCATAAATCCTATCTCGTGTAACTCCAGGTGTGTCTTCTACTATTGATAACCTTTTACCAACTATATAGTTGAAAAATGTTGATTTTCCTACGTTTGGTTTTCCTATGATTGCTACCATTGGCTTTGGCATTACTCTTCACTTTCCTTTCTCTCAATAATTGCCTTTGCAGCTTTTTTACCTGTTGCAATTGCTCTTGCAACAGATGATTTTGTTTCTACTAAATCTCCTCCAGCATATATTCCATCTATATTTGTCATATAATTTTCATCTACACATACTAGTCCATTTTCAGTTTTTATTCCTAAATTATTAAAGAATGTTTCATTTGCTTTTGCTCCTATTGCAAAAATTATTGTATCTGCTTTCATTGTAAATTCAGAATTTTCTATATCAACTGCTTTTTCATTTTCTATTCTTGTTTTTATACATTCAATTTCTTGTATCTTTCCGTTTTTTACTTTTGCACTTGTAACTTTTGTTTGAAAACACATTTTAACACCATCTGCTATTGCATCTTCTAATTCTATTTTTCTAGCAGGCATTAACTCTTCATTTCTTCTATATAAAATATAAACTTCTTTTGCACCCATTCGTATTGCAGTTCGTGCAGAGTCAAAAGCTACGTTTCCACCACCTATTACAACTACAATGCCTAAGTTTTCTATTTTTTTATTTAAATTATATTTTTTTAAGAAATCATCAGATTTAAAGATATGGTCTGTTTGCTCATCTGTTAGTTTATATGTACTTTGTTTCTCTGCTCCAAGTCCTAAAAAGATATTTTCATAGCCCTGCCTTTTTAAGTCTTCTATACTTAAATTTTTTCCAAGCTCCATATGATTTTTAAATTTAATTCCTAATTCTTTTAAATTATCTACTAAATTAGTTAATATATCTTTTGATAATCTAAAATCTGGTATACCATATTCTAAAATACCACCGTATTTTGCTTCTTTTTCGAATATAGTTACATCTGCTCCAGCCTTTCTTAACTCTAATGCACACGCAATTCCAGCTGGACCGACTACCAATAATTGCTACCTTTTTATTTGTTATATTTTTAATGTTAAATTCGTACTTTATATTATTTTCATTTGCCCAATTATTTATGAACTTTTCTAAATAATTTATCTCAACAGGTTTTCCTTTAATTCCTCTTACACAATTTCCCATACATTGATTCTCTACTGGGCAAACCGTACAACAAATTTCGCTCATAAAATTATTTTCGTGTAATATGTTATATGCCTCTTTATAATTATTATCCTTTATACACGATATAAATGCAGGAATATTGGTTGCAATTGGACAACCCTTTTTACACATTGGATTTTTACAATTTAAACATTCATTTGCTTTTTCCAAAACTTTGTCTACTTGCTCCATAAAACCTCCATTTAATTCTCTTTTAACTTATCCACTATATTATATATGTTTGTATATCAAAAAATCAAGATATTTATAAAAAATATCTTGATTTTTTTGTGTTATTACATAAGAAAGTCTTGTTGTTATTAAACACCATATAAGCCATTCTCTTTTATATAGTTAATTATGTCTATGCTCAAAAAGTTAGATACATCTTCTCCGCTTTGCAATTTATTTCTTATATATGTAGATGATGTATCTTTAGCTTGGCTACTTTTTACATAAATAACATTGTCTAATCTAGTAATTTCTTCATGATCTAATCTTTCTATAACAATAAATTTATAACTATTTATTATTTCTTTGTACTTTTTCCATGTTGGCATTTTTTGAAAGTTATCTGACCCCATAATTAGATAAATATCTGAATTTTTATTATATTTATCCCATATTAGCCTAAAAGTATCTGTTGCATATAGTTTATCTTTATGTATACAAGCTATATCTTCTACTTCTAATCTATTATTATTTTTGCATAATATTTGTAACATATTGTATCTATGTATTGCAGGTACAAGATTTTTCTTTTCATAGTAATCTCCTACTGGCACAAATATTACTCTATCTAACGTTTTATTACTAATTAAATTATTTGCTAATTGTATATGTACATTTGTTGGAGGATTAAAACACCCACCAAAGAATCCAATCTTTTCTTTTTGTATCATTTTCATTTTTTCCTTACCTTGCTTTTCAAAATCATATAGCTATTATAAAACTTATCTATTATTTAAACTTATTTTAATCTAAATAAATTATTAGTAATATAATATATATATTAAAATTACTGTACAAATTTTCTTGCCTTTTCTCTTAAGTCATCTAATGTTCCAACATTCTCTATAACATAGTCATAATGGTATTTATACACATTTTTATCTGCATTGTTGCTTGTAATTAGTGATACTCTAGGATTTTTCACTAACAGTGTCTTAGCATTTAAAATTTTCTTTATCTTCTCTATCTCTTTAACTTCCCTTATGTGTATAAAAAGATACTCTGAATCATCTTTTTTAAATATTTCATATTGCTCTTTTATGTATTTTGTTGGAGCATCGTTATATTCTATACTCAATTGTTTTAAGTCTACTAGTAATTTTCTACTTTTTTCATCCTTTTCACCGTTCCAACCCACTAAAATCTTTGCTGCTTCCTTTACAATATCCACTGATGATATATTAGTTACTTTTGAAAATTCTGAACAAAATGATACAAAAGTATCTTTTCCAGAACCACCTGTTCCATTAATAATTATAACTTGTTTTTTCATCTCTTATTCTTTTCCTTCCATTAAAAATTCTACGTAAAACACTGAGTATACTAAAAATTTTATTATAAAGTCAAAACATTATTTAAATTATAGCCGAAAAATAACAACTTATTTTCCTATTAATTAGAGTGGAACAATAACTTGTCCCACTCTTTAGTTTTAAATTTTATTCCAGAACCAGTCTAAACTGTTATCCAAACTTTTTTTCTTGTAGAATTTGCTTGCAATATCATCAACCCATAAATAGGCAAAGAATGATATAAATATCATTACGCAATCGATAGCTATACATCTCATTAATAAACCAGTATATGCTTCACGTAATTCTTCTGTTAAATTAGCTAGCTGTACACTGTGTACTATTACAAGAATTAAATATGCAAACAATGCAAATGCTGGGATATATGGTTTTTTTATTTCCTTACCTAAGAAGATTAATAATACAGTTGCTATTGTAAGTAGTAATAGTGTAATTGGTGAAGAAATATCAATCATAATCATAACCTCCTCCTCCTTTTCTTTTGTGGGTTACACCCCTTTTAAATTAATTTAATCTTAATTCAATTAATTTAGCTAATTCTAGGGCTTTTTGTTCAATTTTCTTTTGTTCTTTACCTTCAAGCATTACTCTAATAAGTGGTTCTGTTCCAGAAGCTCTTATAATAACCCTTCCATTTTCTTTGAATTCTGTTTCATTTTGTATTTCTTCATCCTCAAGATATAATGTTTTTTTATCATTATTAACCTTAACATTTACTAATACCTGAGGATATTTATTAATTATTTTACATAGTTCAGATGTTTTCATATTTTTTTCTAATAATATTTGTATTAACATTAATGATGTTAGTATACCATCTCCTGTAGGATTATAATCTAACATTATTATATGACCAGACTGTTCTCCCCCTAAATTATAATCATTTTTAAGCATTTCTTCTAATACATATCTATCTCCTACTTTTGTTTGTTTTAATTCTATACCATATTCTTTTGAAAATTTGTTCAAGCCAAGATTACTCATAATTGTTGCAACTATTGTATTGTTATTTAATCTTTCATTATCTTTTAAATAATTACCAAAAATTGCTAAAAGTATGTCACCATCTATTTCATTGCCTTCTTCATCTACTGCTAAACATCTATCTCCGTCCCCATCATATGCAATTCCTAAACTCATATTATTTTCTTTTACAAATGATTTTAAAGCCTCTAGATGTGTAGAACCACAATTTTCATTTATATTAAATCCATTAGGAGAATTATTAATTATTTTATAATTAATTCCTAATTTTTTAAATACTTCTTCTGCTACTTTATATGTTGCCCCATTTGCTACATCTAATGCAACTGAAAAATCTGGTTTTAAATTCTTTTCTATATTTTCTTCAAAACTTTTTCTTAATAGATATATATATTCATCAATTAAATCTTCTCTATATTCTGAAATACCTATTTTACTTGGATGAGCAGTTAATTCATCGAAATTTCCAGCCTCAAGTATTTCTTCTATCTCTTCTTCTATTTCATCAGGTATTTTCATTCCCTTATTACTAAAGTATTTAATTCCATTAAATTCGTATGTATTGTGTGATGCTGAAATTACAACACTAGCATCTGCTTTTAATTTTTTTGTTAAATACGCTACTCCTGGTGTTGGAATAACTCCCAGTAATTGCACATTTGCTCCATAGCTTAAAAAACCAGCTGTCATGGCACTTTCTATTAAAGTACCTGATATTCTTGTATCTCTACCTATTAAAATTGTAGGTGTATGCTCTGCATGTTTTGATAATACATAAGCTCCTGCTTTTGCAACTCTATATACCAACTCTGGTGTAAGTTCTGTATTTGCAATTCTTCTAATTCCATCTGTTCCAAAATATTTTCTCATTATAGTTCCTTTCTGTTTAATAATTAAAACTGTAATTTAACTTAGCTATATTATATATTTTTTTATAGTATAAATGCAATACTTTTTTGTAAAATTTTTCAAATTATAATTTTATTATTTTTTCCCAAGGTAAGTTTTCTTTTCCAAAGTGTCCATAATTAGTTGTTTCAGTATATTTAATATTTCTTAAATTTAAATAATTTATTATTCCATCTGGAGTTAAATCAAATTTGTTTTTTATTCTTTCTATTAATTCTTCATCTGACTTATTCCCTGTCCCAAATGTATTAATATTTATTGAAATAGGTTCTCTTATACCTATAGCATAAGAAACTTGTATTTCACATTTTCTTGCATAACCATTTGCAACTATATTTTTTGCTATATGTCTAAGCATATATGTTGCAGACCTATCTACTTTGGTAGCGTCTTTTCCCGAAAATGCTCCTCCTCCATGTCTACTGTATCCTCCATATGTATCTACAATAATTTTTCTTCCTGTTAATCCTGTATCTCCAAGTGGTCCTCCAATTACAAATCTACCTGTTGGATTAACATATATCTTCGTATTTTCATCTATCATTTTTTTATCAACTACTTTATTTATTACCTTCTCTATAATGTCATTTCTTATTGTCTCTATGGAAACATCTTCTTTATGTTGTGTGGATACTAAAATTGTATCTATTCGTATAGGCCTATCGTTATCATATTCTACAGTTACTTGCGTTTTTCCATCTGGTCTTAAATATGGTATTTCACCATTTTTTCTTACATCTGTCAACTTTTTTGATAATTTATGAGCTACATGTATAGCATATGGCATATAATTCTCTGTTTCATCTGAAGCATATCCAAACATCATTCCTTGATCACCTGCTCCACCAATATCTACTCCGCATTGCTATATCAGAACTTTGTTTTGTAATATTTATGTATACTTTACATGTTTTATAATCTATATCTGTATTAGCATTATCATATCCAATCTCTTTTATTTTTTCTCTTGCTAATTTTTCTATATCAAATTTTGCATTTGATGTTATTTGTCCTGCAATTGTTATATTATCTTTGGAAGCAAAAGTTTCTACTGCAACTCTTGAATTCTTATCTTGTTTTAGGCATTCATCTAATATACTATCAGAAATATAATCACATAATTTATCAGGATGTCCTTCTGTTACACTTTCAGAAGTAAAATAATAGTTCATATTAATAATCATTCCTTTCATACAATAAAAAAATAGAATAAAAGATTTTTCATATAATCTTTTATTCTACTGGGGTGATATTTTTTTTGGATTGTTATACTTGTTGTCTATGTTTATAATTTTAATTCTTAATCCTTAAAAATATATTAAAATATATCCTCAAATAAATAAAATTATATGTTATAATATCTACCACCATTATTCTTCTTCTGGAGCACTTACAGGGCAAACACCTGCACATGTTCCACAACCTATACATGTTTCTTTGTCTATAACATATGTAGTATCACCTTGTGATATACAAGATACAGGACATTCTGCTGCACATGCACCACAACTTATACATTTATCTGTTATTTTATATGCCATTTTATTCCCTCCTTTATGCTTTAATAGTATATTTCACAAGAGTTATACTCTTGGTGATAACAATTTAATAAATTATAAAAATTAATAAAATCTATGACTCTTTATTTTCTTTTTTGTCTAATTCTTCTAATCTTTTTAATTCAGCTAAATCCTCTTTATCTATATTATCTTGTTCTTTTTCAACATTCTTTATTATTTTTATATCTTTAGGGTTGTATTTTTTAAAAAATGTTTCATCTCCATCCTTAAATTTTACCTTAACTATTTCTTTTAATGTTTCTAGACCACATACCTCTCCCTGTCCATCTGCTGTTTTTACTATTGCCCCTATCTTAGGTAATTTTTTTAATTTATCTTCATATACTTCTTGTTCATATTGCAAACAACACATTAATCTACCACAATTTCCAGAAATTTTTGAAGGGTTTAGTGATACATTTTGCTCTTTAGCCATTTTTATAGATACTGTTTCAAAATTTCCTAAGAATGAACAACAACATAACTCTCTACCACATACACCATTTCCACCAAGACGTTTTACTTCATCCCTCACGCCTATTTGCCTTAATTCTATTCTTGTTTTATATATTGCTGCCAAATCTCTTACTAGGTCTCTAAAATCTATTCTTCCATCTGCTGTGAAAAAAAATAAAATTTTACTCTTATCAAATTTAAATTCTACATCCATTAATTTCATTTCTAGTCCATGCTCTTTTATTTTCTTTTCACATACTTTAAAAGCTTCAATTTCTTGTTTCTTATTTTCTTCATTTTGCTTCGCATCTTGATTATTTGCTACTCTTATAATTTTCTTTAATGGTGCTACAATTTTTTCTTGTGGTAACTGTCTATTTGCTATAACTACTTCTCCATATTCCATTCCCATAGAGGTTTCTACAATAACATGCTCTCCTCTTGAAATTATTTTGCCATCTGGATCAAAAAAATATATTTTACCAGCTTTTTTAAATCTAACACCTATTATATTAGCCACTATTTAATCATTCCTTTCTAAGCATGCATAAATTGCAAGTAAAGTCCAGTCAATTGTCATATCATAATTGCTATTTCTCTTTAATCTTATTTTTGTTTCTTCTATAATTTCTATACATTTTTTATACTTTTTTGTATTATTTATATTTTCTATTATTTTATAATAGAATAATGTATTAATATAATCTAAAATAAAATATATATCATCTTTATTATTAAGAATTGTTTCCTTTATGCCCAATACCTGTATTTCATTCATATAATCTATGTTTGAAAAAATATTTTCTATTTTTTCATATATATCCCTTTTTTCATTAAGTTCTATAGCATTTTTTATACTACCACCACATGCATATAACATACTATCAAAAAAATCTATAGAATTTCTATTAAAATATTGTTTTATTTCACTATCAGATAAATTTTCAAAAAAAACTTTTATACATCTTGATTTTATTGTATTCAATAACAAATTTTCATTACTTGTTACAAGTATTATTATCGCATATTCTGGTGGTTCTTCCAATGTTTTTAATAAACTGTTTTGTGCTTCTTTTGTCATATTTTCGCTATTATTTATTATATATACTTTTTTTGAACTTTGGATAGGTTTTTCTAAAATATTTTTTGTTAATTCTTTTATTGTATCAGTTTTTATAGTCTCTTCCTGTTCATCAATAACAATAATATCCATATTATTGCCATTTTCAAAACTTATACATGATTTGCAACTATTACAAGGTCTTATAGTATCGTTCATGCATAATATTGCTTTTGCAAATTCCTTTGCAAATAAAAATTTACCTATACCAGATGAGCCTGAAAATATATAACTATGAGAAATATTATTGTTCTCTATAATATCTTTTAATATTTGCTTATTTCTATTATTCCCTATTATATTATCAAACATATAATTTACTCTATCTTTCTAAATTTATTTGTCTACTTTACCAAATTTATTTAAAGGCCAAAATCTAAAAGCTACTCTACTTTCTATTTTTGAAATTGGAATACAACCAAAATCTCTACTATCTACACTTGCTGTTCTATTATCTCCCATTACAAATACATAGTCATCAGGAACTATAATATCTGAAAATATTTTTCCTTCTGTCTCCATATCTTCTGCTAAGTAACTTTCTTCTAGTTCATCACCATTCCTATATACTTTGCCATTTTCAATTTTTATATGGTCTCCTTCTTTTCCAATTATTCTTTTTATATAACTTGTTTTAGTTGTTTCTAAAACATAATACATAAATTTATTAAATATTCCTTTTGGTTGATCTTCATATAAAGCAACTGGATTATTAAAATCTATTCTTGCAAGTGGCATTGTTGCTGAACTTGGAGCTTCAAATGTGATGATATCACCAATTTCATATTCTCCCTTAACTGTTCTAACCCATCTATTCAACCATAACCTTTGTCCTTCTTTTAATGTAGTATTCATAGAACTCTGTTTTACTACAGTTGGAGTTCCTATAAAATATTTTACAGCTAATGCTATTATTATTGCTATTACTATACAATAGATCCATTCTAATGCATTCTTTAACTTTGGATTCATTTATCTTCCTTCTTTCTTAATTGTCAGCTTTTAACATTGTAGGTATTGTAATTACCACTTCTGTTCCTTTTCCTACCTCACTCTTAATATCTATCCTGCAATTATTCTTATCTAATATTTCTTTTGCAATGGATAAACCTAACCCTGTTCCTCCCATTTTTCTAGTACGAGCTTTATCTACTCTATAAAATCTTTCAAATATTCTTTCTAAATCCTTTTGTGGTATTCCTATCCCATTATCTATTATTTTTATATATGCATCATTATAAACAAAACCTACATATATTTTTATGGTTCCGCCTTCTTCAGTATATTTAATGCTATTTGACAAGATATTAAGTATTACCCTTTCTATTCCATCTTTATCCGCATATACTGTAGGAACATTTGCTGTTACAAAGCATTCAACTTTTTGCTTTTTTCTGTCTATTTCAATTTGTAAATTTTCTTGACAAGCTTTTACTAACTCACCTAAGTTAAACTCTATTTTTTCCCATCGAGTTGATGTATCATCATATTTTGATAAAGTTAATAAATCATTTACTAACTTTGTCATTCTTACAGCTTCAGAGGTTATAACCTTTAAAAATTTCTCTTGCATTTCTACATCATATTCTGAATTTGCTAATGTTTCTGCATATCCAAGAATAGAAGTTAAAGGTGTTTTTAACTCATGGGAAACATCTGCTATAAATTCTTTTCTCATATTATCCAGCTTTACATGTTCTGTTATATCTTGAATTAACACTATTACTCCTGCTGGTCTATCAATTTCATTTTTAAATGGAGCAAAAAATATCTTTAAATATTTATCATTAATATTAATTCTTTTTTCTGATGTGGTCCAATTTTCTAAATATATAATTTTTTCTAAATTTATTTCTGCATCTATACTTTTAAAAATTTCATTAAAAGTACTTTTTTCATTGCTGATTTTTAAAAGTTTTATTGCTGCTGGATTTATATGTATAACTTCTCCATCTAAATTAAATGCAATTATTCCATCAGTCATATGTTGTAATATTGTTTCTATCTGTTTTTTTTGTCTTGTTACTTCATTTAAATTTTCTTTTAATCCTGATGTCATTCCTTCAAATATATTTATTAAATCGTCTATCTCTGTATTTCGCTTTGAATTATCAAATTGTATAGGATTCTTTAACTCTTCTCCCTCTGTAATTTTTTCTGCACTTTTTATTAGTTTATATATTGGTTTTGTAATAACTTTAGAGGTAAACCAAATTATTATAGCAGATATTATTATAAAGCCAATACTAATAATTAATATCAATGTTATATTAGTGCTTATTATCTCTTCTGGTAATGAAGCTTCTTTCATTATCTGTATAGAGAAAATTCCATAACCCAATAACATGAAAATTGCTAATACCATTATAATTAGTATTATTTTTATTTGTACACTTTTAAACATCTTAAAGTTAATCCTTCCTATTCTTCAGATTGCTCTGTTCGTATATAGTAGCCTATTCCTCTTTTAGTTGCTAAAATCTTTGGATACGAAGTATCTTTTTCAATTTTTCCTCTTATCCTTCTTACTGTTACATCAACTGTTCTTATATCACCATAATATTCATATCCCCATACTGTTTCTAATAGTTTTTCTCTCGTTACTACTTGTCCCTTTTGAAGTGCTAAATATTTTAAAACCTCAAATTCCCTTAAAGTTAAATCAATAGGTTTTCCTTCAACTTTAGCTTCAATTTTTTCTAAATCAAGAACTAAATCTCCAACAGCAATTATCTTACTATTAGAATCATCAGATTTATTATCTTGTGAATTATATTGTTCAGACTTTATTTCTGATTTGCGTAAATTTGCTTTAATTCTAGCCATTAATTCACGTACACTAAATGGTTTTGTTATATAATCATCTGCACCTAACTCTAATCCTAATATTTTATCTATTTCCTCATCTTTTGCTGTTAACATTAAGATAGGAATATTATATTTAGTTCTGATTTTCTTACATACAGTTAAACCATCCATTTTTGGAAGCATTATGTCTAATAAAATTAAATCTGGTTTTTTATTTAAAGCTATATCAACTGCTGTTACTCCATCATTTGCTTCTATGGTGTTGTAACCTTCTTTTTTAAGATTATAAACTAAGATATCAACTATTGGTTGTTCATCATCTACTATTAAAATAGTTTTTTGATTATTTCCTTCATTATCCATTGAGATTTTCTCCTCTCATTATTATTTAAATTTATTATAAACATATAAAATAACCTACACTAATTTATATCACATATATTAAATTTATACAAGTTTTTTTATAAAAAAAACAAAAATATATATTATATGCTTAAAGCGACACTATTATAGTGTCGCTTTAAAACTTGGCTGGGGTGGGAGGACTCGAACCGCCGAAATGCCAGAGTCAAAGTCTGGTGCCTTACCACTTGGCTACACCCCAATATTAAAT
>CANQXC010000010.1 GCA_947627785.1 uncultured Clostridia bacterium
AAGTCCTCCTGAAAAATTATATGTATTAGGAAATGAAAAAATATTAAATACTGAAAGTTTATCAATAGTTGGTTCTAGATGTTGTACAAATTATGGTGCGGAAAAGGCAAAGGAGTTTGCTTATAAGTTAGCAAGGAATGGAGTAACAGTAGTAAGTGGTATGGCAAAGGGAATAGATAGTAAAGCTCATATAGGTACTATAGAAGCAGGTGGAAAAACCGTAGCAGTATTGGGTTCAGGATTTAATCATATTTTTCCAGATAAAAAAGTTTTTTATAAAATATTAGAAAGTGGAGGAGCAGTAATTACAGAATATGAAAAAGATGTAGAGGTTTTTTCACAAGGTTTTAGAGATAGAAATAGAATAGTTGCTCGGCTTATCACTAGGAGTTTTGATAATAGAGGCAAAACAGAGGAGTGGCACGGGAATTACAGCAAATTATGCCAAAAAACTTAAACGACCTATATTTTGTATACCACATAGAATGGAAGATAAGTCAGGTGCAGGAACGAACAGATGGATAAAAAATGGAGCCATACTTGTAACAGAAGTAAATGATATTTTGAAATATTTTAAAGATATAAAAAAGTTAGATAGTATAAAGCCAAAAATAGAAATTCCAGAACAGTATAGAAAAGTGTATAATGTGATAGACGATATGGTAAATAGTGATGAAATTAGTAGGAAGACTAAAATAAATATAAGTGAAGTAAATGCAATATTAACAATGCTAGAACTAGAAGGCTTTATAGAAAGTGTACATGGTAGTTATTATAAAAAATATAATCTAGATTTTTAAAATTTTAAGTGATACTTTATAGACTAAAATAAAGTTTTAGTGTTATTTACAGTAAACAGTGCAAAATTTTATTGAAGAAGGTGTGAATAATAATGTATAAAAGGCATATACTAGGGCGAAGAGGTGAGGCAGTAGCTGTAAAATATTTAAGAAATAAAGGTTATAGCATATTAGAAAAGAATTTTATGTGTAGACAAGGAGAAATAGATATAATTGCAAAAGAAAAAGATTATATAGTATTTATTGAAATAAAATCAAGAACAAATATGAAATATGGTTTGCCTTCAGAAGCAGTAACAAAAGAAAAAATAAAACACATATTAAAAAGTGCAAATTATTATTTATACATTAATAATTTAGAAAATGTAAATGTTAGAGTAGATGTAATAGAAGAATATATAGAAAAAAATAAGTATTACATAAATCACATAAAGCAAGTATTATAATTGACATTATTCGTGATTAGTGATAATATGCAAGAGTAAAAGGAGGAAAAAAATATGAAAAATGTTATAGTAACAGGTGGTTCAAGAGGAATTGGAAAATGTTTAGTAGAAAATTTAGCAAAAGAAGGATATAACGTAATTTTAAATTATAATAAATCTGAAAAATCAGCAAGAAAAATTCAAAATGAATTAAAAGAGAATGGTGTGTTTATAGAAATATTTAAAGCAGATGTTTCTAAAAAGGCAGAAGTAAAAAAATTAGTAGAATTTGCATTGAAAAAATGGGAAAGCATAGATGTACTTATTAATAATGCAGGAATTGCAAAATTACAGATGCTTCAAGATATAACAGAAGAAGATTGGAATGAAATAATAGATACAAATTTAAAGTCAACATTTTATATGAGTCAAGAGGTTGTGCCTAGTATGCTTCATAAAAAATCAGGATGTATTATAAATATATCATCAATATGGGGGATGGTAGGAGCATCTTGTGAAGCTGTATATTCTATTTCAAAAGCAGGAATGGATGCATTAACCAAGTCTTTAGCAAAAGAATTAGGTCCTTCAAATATAAGGGTAAATTCAATTGCACCAGGAGTTATAGATACAGATATGAATAGTAATATAGATGAAAAAATAAAACAAGAAATTAAAAATGAGACGCCACTTGGAAAGATAGGAAGACCAATTGATATATATAAATGTGTAAAATGGTTAATAGAAGATGAATTTACTACAGGACAGGTTATCTCAGTAAATGGAGGATATGTTATTAATTAATATATAATTTTTTTATAAATTGTTTAACTGAAATGAAAAAATTTTATATAAAAATAGAAATTTCAAATTTTATTACAAAACAAAAGCCCTTTAAGAGGGCTTTAAAATTATTTTTCTTCAATTTTCCTTTTATAATTTCCAGTAATAAGTTTTGGAAAATAACGTATTATTTTATATACAGCTATACGTATTTTCTTACTCCAAATATAAGTTTTTCTTAATCTATTAGGTCTATCAATGCCGTAAACATTATCTTTTACAATTAAATCAAGACATGGAGCTTCTAATTCAAATATATAATTTTCAGAATTATTATTATCCCATTCATTGTTTTCATTTTTAAAACAGAAATTTAATGTGTCACTTTCAAGAAGAAACAATTCTGTTTGGAAACCTAATTCAGTTTTTTCCATTTTTATTTCAGATAGATTATCCCAATTTTCACCGAATCCATAATGAATGTATACTTCCTCAGAATTTTCTTCAAAAAATTTTCCTGTATAAGAAATTTTTACTGTTGAATTTTGAACTAATTTATCTGTATTAAAAAATATGTTTTTTAATAATTCCATCTTTCATACCTCTTTTTTAAAATTTATCTTTTGCTATCAACATTATATTATTAAAAAAAATATAATGCAAGTGTTTTTTACAAAATTTTTAAAAAATTTGTAAAAAATACAGAAAAAACAAATTATGTTAACACCTTACCAATAATGTAAAATTCGTCAGAGTCAGTAATAACAATGTCTTTAAAGGATTTATTATCGGCCTTTAACGTAAATTTTCCTTTTTTCAAGAAAAATTTTCTAATTACTATTTCATTATTTATGCTAAAAAGTCCAATATCTTTATTATTTAAAGGAGAATTAAGTTCTATAAATATGTATTGATCTTTTTCAAAAGTATTATCCATAGAATTGTCGGGAACTTTTATTGCAAGTGATGCAGAGGGCGTAGAAGAAGGACAATCAATAAAGGAATTAATATTATCAATAGCTAAAACCTTATTATAAGCAATGTGATTTACTATTCCATATTTTTCTTGTTCTTCATTTAATTCTTTATCATAAGTATACATTAGTTGTTGAAATGGAACATCCAATGCTTTGCAAATATTTCTCAATGCTTTGTGGCTTGGATTTCTTTCACCTTTTTCAATGTGTGTTAAATGCCCGGATGTTAATACCAGTGAGTTCAGCAAGTTCAGTTTTAGTCATATTCTTTTCATTTCTAATTTTTGCAATCATATCTCCTATCATATTAAAAACCTCATTTCTAAAATAATCTTTTTCTATTATACTAAACAAAATGAAAATTGTCTAGTAGTAAATAAAAAAAATATCGAATTTTATAAAAAAATATCATAAAAGTATTGACTTGTCAAATTGATTTATGATATTATAATTGTTAATTAGACAAGAAGAGGGAAAATTAAAAAATTGGCAATTTATTAAAAATTCCCTAAATTAATGCTAGAAAGGAAAGGTAATGAATATGTATTATAATAAATTAAAAATTATAAGAAAAGAGAAAGGGATGACTTTAGAGGAACTATCAGAACAATGCAATGTATCTGCTGGTTATTTATGCCATTTAGAAAATGGGTCTAGAGCAAATCCATCTATTGAGGTCATGGAAAGAATTGCTAAAGCATTGAATAAAACAATATTTGAAATATTTTTTAATCAATAAATTTAATAGAAAAGAATATAATATAATACTTACTAAATTTCTGTAATTTGTATTGTAAAAATCGACATTTTATGATAATATTAAACAAGGAAGTATTAAAAAAAAATAAGGAGTGCGTAAGATATGAGTGAGGATAATAAAGATATAGAAACAGGAGTTTTAGAGAGTAATATAATGAAAAAACAAAGTAAAAAATCCGCTCAGAAAGAAGCAACAACTAATATAGATAATGATATAGTACAAAATGGAGAAATAGAAAAAATTAGCAGTGGGAAGATAGTAGCTGTAATGGATAAGCAAGAAACACAGGAGGCAGCAAAAAAGGAAACAAACAAAATTGAAGAACAAGCAATAATAAAAGAAAAAAAACAAGAAAGTAAAAAAAAAAAAAAAAGCCAATATAAATTAGTAGAAAAAAAATCCAAAAAAAATAATAAAAAGAACCATATGTTTATAATTTTAATAGTATTAGTAGTATTATTATTTATAATTTTGGCAATGTTTTCAACAGTATTTGCATTAATAAATTCTAATAATAATAAGATATTAAGTGGAATATTTATAAATGATACATTGGTAGAAGGCTTAACAGAGAAAGAAGCAATAGATGCACTTAATGAAAAATTTGAAAAAGAGAAGAAAAAAGAGCTTAAATTAAAAATAAATGGAGAAACATATTCAATAACACCAGAACAAATTGAGGTCCAATATAATGTAGAAAAAGCAGTACAGGAAGCATATGATATTGGTAGAGACGGTAATATATTACAGAATAACTTTGAGATAATAAAAACAATTTTAGAAGAAAGCAAGGTAGATATAGAACTAACATATAATGAACAATTATTAAATAATATTTTAAATGAATTCAATGCAATAATTCCAAATGCTATGATAGATAATAATTATTATGTTGATGAAAATAAATTAATAATAGATAGAGGCATATCAGGAGTAGTAATAAATCTAGAGAGTGCAAAAAATATAATAATAGATGCTATAAAAGAAGGAAAAAGGGATGAAATAGAAATAGATACTATATATAAGGAATGTCCAGAGATAGATATTGAAAAAATACATTCAGAGGTAAAAACTGAACCACAAAATGCTACATATATAAAGGAGCCATTTGAAATAATAGCACATAAAAATGGTCTGGATTTCGATGTAGAAGAAGCAAAAAAAGTATTAAGTGAAGAAAAAGATGAATACGTTATAGGTTTAACAGTCATAGAACCAGAGATACTTACAAATGAATTAGGAGAAGAAGCATTTCCAGATTTATTAGGGTCATATACAACTAAATATGATGAAACAAATGTATCTAGATCAAAAAATGTAAAAATAGCAATATCAAAATTAAATGGTGTAGTAGTAATGCCTGGAGAAATATTTTCATATAATGGTACATTAGGTAAAAGAACAGTTGAAGAGGGATATGAATATGCAAGTGGATTTGCAGGAGGCAAAGTAGTTCCAATGCTTGGAGGAGGAATATGCCAAGTATCTTCGACATTATATACTGCAGTATTATATGCAAATTTACATATTGTTGAAAGATATAATCATATGTTTCAAGTAACATACTCTGGACCAGGAAAAGATGCAACAGTTTCATATGGCACATTAGACTTTAAATTTGAAAATACAAGAGATTATCCAATAATGATAAAGGCTAAGGCAGGTGGAGGATTAGCTGAAATAAAAATTTATGGTATAAAGGAGCCTGTTGAATATGAAGTTGAGATATTAACAAATGTATTAAGTTATACTCCATATAAAGTAATATATGAAAATGATAGTAGCTTAGCGGCAGGAAGAGAAATAGTTTCACAATATGGATTACAGGGCTGTAATAGTGTAACATATAGGATACTTAAATTAAATGGTCAAGAGGTATCAAGAGAGCTTCTATCAGAAGATTCATATGATCCATTAAATAAAGTAATTAGAAGGGGTGTTGCAGCTACAAAACAGCCATCAACAAGTAATAATTCTACTGGTCAAGTACAAACGGTGCAGCCACAGCAGCAAGAGACAACATCTAATCCAACAACATCAGGAACTGAACAAGTACCAGCAGATTCATCAACATCAACACCTGAGCCAACGCCATCAACAGCAGAAATACCAGAAGAACCAGAAATTCCAGAAGAACCGGGAACATAAAAATATATAGAAGGGAAAAGAATAAATGGAAGCAATAACATATGAGCTTAAACATATATGTAAGCAAACAGGTGCAAGAAGAGGAGTTATTCATACTCCACATGGAGATATTGAAACGCCAGTATTTATGCCTGTTGGAACACAAGCAACAGTAAAATCTATGACACCAGAAGAATTAAAAGAAGAGGTAAAAGCACACATAATTTTATCGAATACATATCACTTGTATTTAAGACCAGGAAATAAGTTAGTTAAAGAAGCAGGTGGCTTGCATAAATTTATGAACTGGGACAGGGCAATACTTACAGATAGCGGAGGCTTTCAAGTATTTAGTTTAGGAAATTTGAGAACAATAACTGAAGAAGGAGTAGAATTTAAATCTTATTTAGATGGAAGCAAACATTTTTTATCTCCAGAAAAAGTAATGGAAATAGAAAACGATTTAGGTTCAGATATTATGATGGCCTTTGATGAATGTGTACAATATCCTGCAGAATATGAATATGTAAAACAATCAATGGAGAGAACTACTAGATGGGCAGAAAGATGCAAAATGGCACATAAAAACACGGACAAGCAAGGTTTATTTGGAATAGTACAAGGAGGAACTTATAAAGATTTAAGAGAAAAGTCAGCTAAGGATTTAGTAGCAATGGATTTTCCAGGTTATGCAGTAGGAGGATTAAGTGTAGGTGAGCCAAAAGAATTAATGTGTGATGTTTTACAGTTCACGACAAAAATTTTACCAGAAGACAAACCTAGATACCTTATGGGGGTTGGAACACCAGATTATTTAATTGAAGCTGTTCTAAGAGGAATAGATATGTGTGATTGTGTATTACCAACAAGAATAGCAAGAAATGGAACAGCATTAACATCACATGGAAAAGTGGTAGTTAGAAATGCTACATATGAAAGAGATTGGAGAAAGTTAGATGAAGAATGTGATTGTTATACATGTAAAAATTATACAAGAGCATATATAAGACACCTAGTAAAAACAAATGAAATATTGGGTATTAGGTTACTTTCTATTCATAATTTGAGATTTTTAACTAGATTGATGGAAAGAGTAAGAACAGAAATTGAAAGAGATAATTTATTAAACTTTAAAAATGAATTTTATAAAAAATATGGATACGAAAGTTAACAATATACAAATGAAGGGAAGGGTAATATATGGATTTATTAAATGAAAATCAGTATAAAAAAACAAAAACCTCTAGTGGAAAGAAAGTAGTTGTATTATTAATAATAATATCAATAATATTTATAATTGTAATATTAGGTTTAATGATGTATATATCTGCAAACAAAGAAATAAAAGAAAAGTTATTTATAAATGATGAACAAAGAGAAATAGCAAATGATATAATTATAAATGATACATTAGGAAACCAATATATAGCACTAAAAGATTTTGCAGAATTATTAGGTTATGAATACGAGAATGGTGAATATAGGAACGATGATGTAGATACGGCAAAATGTTATGTAAAAAATAATAATTTAATAACAGGTTTTGAACTAGATACAAATAAAATATATAAATTTGAAGAAGGAACAAACTTAGATTTTCAATATTATACACTAAATTTAAATATAATATTACATAACAATAAATTTTATATAGCATTAGCAGATTTAACAAGAGCATTAAATTGCAGTTATTTTATTAATGAAAATAAAGAAATTAGAATAAACTCTATGGAAAATTTAGCAAACACATATCAAGAAAAATTAATTGAAAGTGGATATACAGTTGCAGAAGATCAGAACAATCGAAAGTCCTTTGCATATGGTAGGATAATTGCCAATAAAAATGGTATTTGGAGTATATTAAACTCAGAATTAGAAGATATAGGACTAAGATATTCAAGTATATATTTTGATGAACAAAATGATAGTTATATAGTATCAAACACTAGTGGAAAATATGGGATAATTACAACTTCTGGAGGAGTAAAAGAGTCTTTAAAATATGATGGTCTAGAAATTTTAAATTATGAAAACATGTTATATAAGGTAAAAAATAATAACAAATATGGAATAATGAGATCAGATGAAAAAGGTCTTACAAAACTTACTGAAATAGTATACGATGATATAGGATATCCTGAAGATTCAGCAAACAAGACATTATATACATTAATAATACCTGAATTAGATAAAAACATGAAGAAAACAATAGTTGTTAAACAAAACGAAAAATATGGACTAGTATATTTATCATCTGGTGAAATATTCTTACCATGCGACCACTTAGATAAGATATATTTAGTTAATAATTTAGGAGAAGATAAATATATGATTGAAGCACAAGAGCAAACAATGGAATTATTAGAATATCTAACATGGAGAGGTACTTATGTAATAGACCTAAATTAATAAATTGTTTTGCAATAAAAAGAAAGAAGGAAAATAAAAAATCCTTCTTTCTTTTTTTACTAAACTACATTTGTTGTTCGCCAGGTAAAAAGTAATCTACTATACCATATATAATTGCACCAATTATAGCAGACATCCATGATATTGAATATCCAGCGACAAAGTATTGAGTAGCATAAAGTACTATTACAGATAAAACAAATCCTACAAAACCTTTACCAAAAGGACTAGCTTGTATTCCAGTAAATTTAGATACAAGATAATCAAGTATAGTAAGAACAACAGCAGCAATTGCTAAAGCCCAAAAATTTGAAATTTCAAAACCAGGTGTAAAAAAAGCAGTAATTGCAAGTACTATTGCAGCAGTAACAAGTCTACCAACTATTTGCCAAACTGTACTAGTACCATTTTGTGTTTGAGTATTTTGATTATTATTAGACATTTACTAAAAACCTCCTAACTTTAAATATATATATCTAATTTTGCTTTGATTTTTAGATTTCATATATATTATTTTCAATTAATATATAAATATTCAAGAAAAATTTGAATATTTTCAAAAAAATTGCAAAAATTAAATTATATAATGAATTAAAGGAGAAGAAATATGTTAAATACATTTATAAGAGTAAGTATAATATACATACTAGTATTAGTAGTAATGAGATTAATGGGAAAAAGTGAAATAGGTCAGATGCAACCATTTGAATTAGTAATAGCAATAATGATAGCGGATTTAGCGGCAGTGCCAATGTCTGATACAGGAATTCCAATAACAAGTGGTATAATTCCTATCTTAGCATTATTATTATTTCAATTAATAATTTCAATTATTAATATGAAAAGTATTACACTAAGAAAAATATTATGCGGAAAACCATGCATACTAATATTCAGAGGAAAAATAGATGAAAAAGCTTTAAGAAAAGAAAAAATCACAGTAAATGAATTACAAGAAAGATTAAGACAAAAAAATATATTTTCCATAGGTGATGTAGAATATGCAATTTTAGAAACAAGTGGAGAATTAAGTGTAATACAAAAGCCAGAAAAAAGAACGACAATTCCAGAAGATTTTAATATAATGCCAGATTATGAAGGAATTCCATATGACTTAGTAGTAGATGGTAAAATAATGTACGATAATTTAAAACAGATAGGAAAAAATGTAAAATGGTTAAAAGAACAAGTACAAAAATTTAAAATAGAACCAGAAGAAGCACTGATAGTTACATTTGATGGTAAAGGGCAAATATTCTGCCAAAAGAAGAATAGCGCCTAAAAATATATTTTAAATATTAAAAATGGAGGGAAGAAGGATGAAAGATGTTATAATAATTATAGTAATAATTGCACTCATAGTTGTAGGAGATATAGGCACAAAAAGATACCTTAATAAAACAGTAGATGAATTATTAGGAACCCTAGAAGAACTTAAAAGTAATGTTATACTTGCCAAGGAAAACGATTCAAGAGATAAAATAAAAGAAGAGATGAAGCAAGTAGATGAAAAATGGGAAAAAACAAATAAAATATGGGCTGTTCTTGTAATGCATCAAGAAGTAGATAATATAGAACAGGCATTAGTAAGAGCAAAATCAAATATAAATGATGGAGAATTAGAAACAGCTTTGCAAGAAATAGAAACAGCAATCTTTTTTTCAGAACATGTAAAAGAAAGAGAAAAATTAAGCTTATATAACATATTATAAAAATATTTTAACAAAATCTATAAAAACATTTCATTTTTTTAGAAATTTATGATAGAATAGTAAAAGAAAAAATAATTGGAGGATGGATATGGAAGAAATAGATAAACAAAACTTACCAAAACACATTGCAATAATTATGGATGGAAACAGACGTTGGGCAAAGCAGAGAGGACTTACAACAAAAGAAGGACACAAAGCAGGTTCAAAAAATTTAGATAAAATAGCAACATTTTGCAACGAGATAGGAATAAAATATTTAACTGTATATGCTTTTTCAACGGAAAATTGGAAAAGAACACAAGAAGAGGTTTCAGCACTTATGTTTATATTAAAGGCAAATCTTGACTCAATGCTTAGAAAAATGGACTTAAAAAATATAAAAATAAGAGTGATAGGAGAAAAAGAAAACATCCCTAAAGATATTCAAGTAAAGATAGATAAGTTAGTGGAAAAAACAAAAAACAATACAGGGCTTGTACTAAATATTGCCTTCAATTATGGTGGAAGAGCAGAAATAGTTCATGCATGTAAAACAATTGCAGAGAAGGTAAAAAATGGAGAAATTAATGTTGAAGATATAAATGAGGAAATGTTATCAAATAGCATATATACAGCAGGTCAACCAGATCCAGATTTAATGATAAGAACAAGTAAAGAATTAAGAACAAGCAATTTCATGCCATGGCAACTTACATATTCAGAATTTTACTTTCCAGATAAACATTGGCCGGAATTTTCAGAAGAAGATTTAATAGAAGCAATAAAAGTATATCAACACAGGAATAGAAGGTTTGGGGGGAGACCAGACGAGGTGAAGAAATAATGAAAATGCAGAGAATTATATCAGGTACAGTATTAATAATAATAGTAGGAATAGTTTTAATACTAGGGAACACACTAGCTGTAAATTTAGCCACATCAATAGTTGCATTACTTGCCATAAATGAATATTTTAATAGCTTCAAAGGCAAACATAATGTAGATAAATGGGTTGGAATGATTCTCGCAATATTAATTGCATTTATGGATATAATACCTATGAACTTATTAATATTAGAATTTTTAATTGCAATAGTGTTGTTATTCGTAAAGTTAATAGTAACTGAGATGAAAACAAATTTTGAAGATGTTGCATTATCTGCATTTGGAATTATATACATAATAGGTTTTATAAT
The DNA here is from genome assembly GCA_947627785.1 of uncultured Clostridia bacterium. GTDB lineage: Bacteria > Bacillota > Clostridia > TANB77 > CAG-508 > UMGS1781. The sequence continues at coordinate 11,169 of CANQXC010000010.1, forward strand.
ATTTATACCAATGTTGTTCAGGGAAACAAATGGAAAATTATTAATATGGTATTTAGCAATAGCAGCTTGGGGAACTGATACTTTTGCTTATTTTGTAGGTAGTAAAATAGGCAAACATAAACTTACACCTATAAGCCCCAAAAAAAGTGTAGAAGGAAGCATTGCTGGAACATTAGGAGCAGCATTAGTAGCTCTTATATATACATATTTTCTAAATAAATTTGCTAATATAGAATTATCATATTTAGCAATTTCCGGCATAATAATATTATTAAGTATAATAGGGCAAATAGGAGATTTGGCAGCATCAAGTATAAAAAGATATATTGGTATAAAAGATTTTAGTAATTTAATTCCAGGGCATGGAGGAATGTTAGATAGAATAGACAGTATATTATTTATTGCCCCATTTGCATATTTTCTATTTGCACTAATTTAAAAGTATTAAAGTAAGTAGTTATATATTTATTGTAAAGTTATGTAAAAAAACGTATTATAAATATATAACTATTTTAATATTATAAAAAGTTTTATAAAAAATTAAGAAAGAGGTAAAAAGCTTATGATAATAGGAATTATAAAAATAGCATTTTTATTAGGATTTCTGATATTAATACATGAATTAGGTCATTTTCTTGTAGCAAAGTTATTTGGTGTTAAAATAAAACAATTTGCAATAGGTTTTGGACCAACAATATGGAGAAAACAAGGCAAAGAAACATCATATGAATTAAAACTCATTCCAATGGGTGGATTTGTTAATATGCTAGGAGAAGAAGAACCAATAGAAGATGAAAGGGCATATAACAAAAAAAGCATACCACAAAAAATATTAATATTGCTTGCTGGAGGTTCAGTAAACATTATATTTGGATTAATAGTATGTGCAATCATAGCATCAACAATATTAGGAGTAAAGAATGGGCTAATGTTCACAGGAAAATTTTTAGGAGCAACTTTGGAAGGAATAGTTCAAATTTTTACTGGTCATGTAAAAGCAGATCAATTGGTTGGAGTAGTAGGAATATCAGATATGATAGTTGAAACAAATGGATTTCAAGAATTTGCATATATGATGGCAGTAATATCTGTATCATTAGGAGTAACAAATCTTTTACCATTTCCACCACTAGATGGAGGGAAAATATTATTATTAATAATAGAAGCAATTAGAAGAAAACCATTAAAGCAAAATACGGAAATAGGAATACAAATGGCAGGTTTCTTTTTATTAATAGGATTATCAATATTTGTAACATATAATGATATAATGAGAGTGTTTTAAAATCCATTATATTGACAAAATTCGACTTTTTGAGTATTATATATAGAGTAAAATATGATTACTATATATATTAAGAAAGGAAAGTAAGAATTATGTGGAAAGAATTTAAAGAATTTGCATTAAAAGGAAATATAATGGATTTAGCAGTTGGTGTTATCATAGGTGGTGCATTTCAAAGTATAGTAAAATCATTAGTAGATGATATAATAATGCCAACAGTTGCAATATTTACAGGAAAAGTAGATTATTCTGAGCTTAGTATAACAATAGGACAAAGCTCAATTAGATATGGCTCATTCATAACAGCAGTTATAAATTTTTTGATAATAGCGGTATCTGTATTTTTCCTAGTAAGATATATTAATAAGATAAATAAAAGATTAGAACAAAAAACAGAAGAAGAAATTAAAAAGTTAGAGAAGAAAGGCAAAATCAAGAAAAGAAAAAAAGATACAGGGCCAGAACCAGTAAAAGAACCAACAACAAAATTGTGCCCATATTGTTTTACAGAGATAAATATAAAAGCAACACGTTGCCCACACTGCACATCAGAACTTGAGGAAGAACAAGAAACTAGTAATACTTAGAAATCAAAGGTTATTAGTATATAACATATAATCTTTGGAAATTTTACAATGTGGTAGATTTATAAAATAAATAAAAAAGGTTTGAATTGAAATATAATTCAAACCTTTTTCATTAATAATAGGTTATAATTCATATTAGTATTCAGTAAACTACAAACAATCAACATAAAATATTACAATATTATTACAAATAGATTAAATTTGTATTACAAATATAAAAATAATTTACACTAAAATTAAAAAATGATAAAATAAAAGAAAAGTATATTTTTTTTAGCATAAATATTAAACAGACTAAAATGGAGGTCGGAATGAAAGATATAAAATGTCAAAGAGGCATAACTTTAATATCATTAATAATAACAATAGTTTTATTAGTGATATTATCAGGTATAGTAATAAAGATGTCAAGTTCAAACATTATACCACAGACTAGAGGAGTGGAGGCAAATACAAATAGTCAAATAGAGGAATCCAATAAAGTAATAACTGAATTAAAGAAAGAATGGAATATATACATAAATGACGAAATTATGCAGAATTATGATCAGTTGGAGTAAAAGTAGATGAAACATCGGTATTAGAAGTTAGAAAAACTTATGACCAATTTGTATGGATACCAATAAAGAACACTACAGATGCTACAGCACAAGATATAAACGATATGTATATATGCCAAGGAAAGACAGAAAGTAATGGAAACTGTGAGATAACAGTAGTAAATGGGCAAGCAAAATGTAAGGTGCATGATAATACACAAATGGCAGGAAGGTTATATGCAAAAGTATCAGGAGAACACTATATCTAAATTATGCAAAAAATAAAGAATTAAGTAATAGTATAGGAAATAGTATGATACAAGGTGTGGCATATGATCAAGAAATAAAATTTGTAAATACAGCTAAAAATTTAATAAAATATAAAATTAAATTTCGCTTTTCTGTATAAAATTAAAAAAATACTTGAAAAACACTAAAAACTATGATAAAGTATAAATGTTTTTAATCAAAGGGCAATTTCTAGAGCCAAAGGTTCAAATCTTAGAACTAAAAAGACGAATTTTTAAATCTAAAAAAATTAAATCTTTTTTTAAATCCAATTTTATTGATTAAAAATTAAAGAAAAAAGTGGATTTTGTTTAGCCATATAAAAATCCGCTTTTTAAGGAGGTATGTATATGGTAGAAAACAAGAAAAAAGATTTACTAATACCAAAAAATGATGTAGTATTTCATGCATTATTTAGAGAAGAAAACAAGAGATTAACAGAAGCTTTAATATCAGATATATTAAGGGAAAAAGTAAAAATAAAAACGAGCGATAAAGATAGACATTTTAATATAAACAATTCAAAACAAAAATATGGAATCATGGATTTAAGAACAGAGTTAAAAGATGGAACAAATTGTAATATAGAGATTCAACTTTCAAAATATAAATATGAAAATGAAAGATTTTTATATTATTGGTCAAATGCATATACAAGACAATTAGAAAGAGGGAATGAATATAGTAAATTACATAAGACGATAAGTATAATAATACTAGATCATGAAATAGAAGAATTAGAAGGGGAAGAAAAGTTAGGAACAAAATGGCAAATAAGAGATAAAACAGGAAGAAGAATATTGACAGAGCATTTAGAGATTGTTATAATAGAGATACCAAAAGCAATAAGACAATATAAAGAAAATGAAAAAGATAAAATAATTCAATGGATGGAATTTCTAGATAATCCGAATAGCGAGGAGGTATCATCTATTATGGAAAAGAATGAAGATATAAAAGAAGCAGTTGAAGAATTAGAGATAATGAGTAGAAGTGAGAAGTTAAGAAGAATGGCAGAATTAAGAGAAAAGGCAATAAGAGATGAGCATGCTGCTTTAGAATATGCAACAGAAGAAGGAATGAAAAATGGATTAGAGCAAGGATTAAAACAAGGATTACAACAAGGATTAGAGCAAGGTAAAATTGAGCAGAATAAAAAAATAGCAAGGAATATGATAAAGGAAAAAATAGATAAAGAAGTTATAAGCAAAGTAACAGGCTTAAGTATTGAAGAAATAGAAAACTTATAAAATAAATTAATTGAAAATAAAAGAAGTATATACAATAAAAAACGTTGCATTTTTGTATATATTGGAACAAAATTGAATGAAACCTTTAAAATTTTGAGAAAATTTACCAAAAGTATTGACAAAACTAGACTAAACGCAGTATAATAGATATTGCGTTTAGATTTGCGTTGAAGCGAAATGTGGCTACACTGTAGTAGTGGAGGGAACTTTCGTGGAGTATGTCTTGGCTTAGACCGGGCGGATAAGTTAGAAAATTAGCACTTGTCCTAGGCTTGAACTAGGATTTAAAAATGGAACAAAAAGAAACACCAGGGTGCGTTAATAACTTTCCTAAGGTAATTAAAAACAAGGTGCCTACTTAAAAGATGCCAAGGTAGGAAAATCTTGTGAAAAAATTAAAGGAGGGAATTTAACAATGGCAAACGAAACAAAGGTTGAAAAGAAAGAAAAGGTTCAAAAAGAATCTAAAAAACCAGTAGCAAAAACAGCAAGCAAACCAAAAACAGAAAAAGCTACAAAAACAACAAAAAAGGTGATGGCAACAAGTGAAAAGATAAGAATAAGATTAAAAGCTTATGATCATGTTCTTATAGATCAGTCTGCTGAAAAGATAGTAGATACTGCTAAAAGAACAGGAGCAAAAGTTTCAGGTCCTATCCCATTACCAACAAGAAAGGAAATAGTAACAATAATTCGTTCACCACATAAAGACAAAGATTCAAGAGAACAATTTGAAATGAGAACACATAAAAGAGTTATTGATATATTATATCCAACTCAAACAACAGTTGATAGTCTAATGAAATTAGATTTACCAGCAGGTGTTGAAATAGAAATTAAACTTTAATAATTTTAAAGGTTAGAGGTTATAAAGATTAGAAGCAAAAACTTTTAATAAAGATTACCTTAAAACCAAGCTAGCATAAATAAATGTTAGCCAATAGTTAGGAGGAATTATAAATGAAAAAAGCAATATTAGGTAGAAAAGTAGGAATGACACAAATATTTGATGCTCAAGGTAGAGCCATTCCAGTTACAGTAGTTGAAGCAGGTCCATGTACAGTAGTACAAATA
>CANQXC010000011.1 GCA_947627785.1 uncultured Clostridia bacterium
TTACATGACCTATTGCAATATTACCTAAGCCTAATTTTTTCATTACATCTTCAGTAAATACATCATTTACCAGTCCAACATCTTTATATGTGTTAAATACACCTTTATCATTTACAACTATTCCACAGCTTTCTTGTCCTCTGTGTTGCAGTGCAAATAGTCCATAATATGTAGTTGTTGCCACATCTGTTTGTTTAGGACTATATATTCCAAATACACCACACTCTTCATGAATATTTCCCATTAGTATTCATTCCTTTCAAACTAATCCTTAACTATAAATTAAAGGCCTAGTCTCTTCATAATCTCTCTATATCCTTTGTCAACGTCTCCTAAGTCTCTTCTAAATCTATCTTTATCTAACTTTTCTTTTGTTACTGTATCCCAAAATCTACAAGTATCTGGTGATATTTCATCTGCTAGAACAATTTTACCATCTTTTGTTTTTCCAAATTCTAGTTTAAAGTCTATTAGTTCTATATTTGCTTCTTTGAAATATTCTGTTAGTATTTCATTTATTTTTAGTGCGTATTTTGCAATCAAGTCTATTTCTTCTTTTGTGGCCCATTGCATGGCTAAAATATGATACTCATTTACCATGGGGTCTCCTAGTTCATCATTTTTATAGCAATATTCTAATACTGTACTATACATTTTTACGCCTTCTTCTAGTCCCAATCTTTTGGCTAGTGAACCTGCAGCTATGTTTCTTACTATTACTTCTAATGGAACTATGCTAACTTTTTTTACTAATGTTTCTCTATCTGATAATTCTTCTACAAAGTGAGTTGGTATGCCTTTGCTCTCTAATAATTTCATTAAATGATTTGTTACTTTGTTGTTTACAACACCTTTTCCTAATATTGTACCTTTTTTTAGTCCATTAAATGCTGTAGCATCATCTTTATATGATACTATACAATAATTTTCATCATTTGTGGCAAATACTTTTTTTGCCTTTCCTTCATACATTTGCTTTGTTTTTTCCAAAACAAACACCTCCATTTAATTATATTTTTCTAGAATTTTTTCATCTTTTTCTATTACTTTTCTTTCGTTTTCTTTTTTGGCTTCTTCTAGTTTTTTACATAAAGTTTCATCGTTTATTGCTAGCATTTGTATAGCAAGAATAGCACTATTTTCTGCTCCATCTATCGCAACTGTTGCTACTGGCACTCCACTTGGCATTTGTACTGTTGAAAGCAAAGCATCTAAGCCATCTAATGTACTTGATTTTATTGGTATTCCTATTACTGGCAATGTTGTATTTGAAGCAATTGCTCCTGCTAAATGTGCAGCTTTTCCTGCAGCTGCTATTATTACACCAATATTATTTTTTCGTGCATTTAATGCAAAATCTCTTGCTTTTTCTGGGGTTCTATGTGCAGAATACACATGTACTTCGAATGGAACTTGATACTGTTTTAATACTTGTATTGCTTTCTCTACGATAGGTAAATCGCTATCGCTTCCCATGATGATTGCAACTTTTTTCATTAATTATCATTTCCTTATATAATATATTTAGGTTTTTAAGAGGTTACCCATAAACCTTTCCATAAGAATTAACTTATAATATACGAAAATTTATCTTTATTATAGAAAACAATGAGGCAGTCCCTTGTTTAAGAATTACATAGGACTGCCTAAGACGGTCTACATTTTAAGTTTTTGCTCCCATGTGGTTTCCCACTTGATTTTAAGTCAGTTACAAAAACTGAAAATTTAATTACATATATATAATACATTATCTTTTGACAAAAATCAAGTTTTTTGGCAAAATTTTACTTGCTAACATATAGTTATTTTTTTATTATTTAAAAAAATTCACTCATTTATCTTGAAATAATCTATTTGCAATATTTTCTGTAATATCTTGTTTCACAATAAAAAGAAACAGCTCTTAATAAATTATTTATATTTTAAGCTGTTTCTTTTTATTCTTATAAAATGATACTTCCTTTGGTTTCCATTGTATTCATATCTGTTGCTTTAATTAAACTTCTTGATAATGTGTATAATGTATCACCTATATATATTATTCTTTGTACTGTATTTCTTGAATAGTATTTATCAATATTACTTTGTGAATTTGTTATTTTTCCTTTCAATTCAAAGCCTTTATCTAAACTTATTCCATATACTATTGCACCTTGGAAAGTTACGTTATAATCATCCTCTGTTATACTAATTGGAAATGCTATTAAATTTTTTTCTTTAGAGAATAATAAAGCTTTATGATTATTTAATATTTCTGAATACGTTCCTTTTTTTCCTATTTTAACATTATACATTTCTATTGGATTATTTGGGTCTGTTACATCAAATAATGCCATTTTCATTCCATTTGTTACAACTTGGTCTCCATAACCATAGTTTACTACTTTTGTGTCTTCACCTATTCCTATTAAGTGAGTATCATCGTATGGATGTAAGTATTTACTATATCCTGGTATTTTTAATTCACCTAATACCGTTGGGTTTGTTGGATTAGATAAGTCTATTACAAATAATGGATCTGTTTGAACAAATGTTACCATATATGCTCTATCTCCCATAAATCTTACAGAATATATTCTTTCTCCTGGAGCAAGGCCTTCAACTTTTCCTACTATTTCCATATTTTCATTTAATACATATAAATTATTTGTATTATCCTCACTATTCCATGAGGTACTATCAGTTGTTGCTATTCTAAAGTATCCATCTTTTTCATCCATTGAAAATTGATTTAAAACTGTTCCAGGTACTGTTCCAGATTTTTCAAATGTGCATGTTGCATCTTTCAAATTGAATTTATATATTTCTGTATCTACGTCATAGTTCCCGCCATTTTCTTCATAGTTATATTTTCCTTTTGTTACATATAAATTTGTATTTGAAGCATATATTTCATTTCCTGCTCCCAAGTAGCTTTCTATATTTGCTGGTTCTTCATTTGTTATATTAAATGCTGCAATGTTTAAATAGCTTGAATCTTCAAATTCTGGAATGTAATATATACAATCATAATTTATATATTTTGTTTCTTCTCCTAATGCAGTATCTACATATCTTGGTTTAAAATAGTCTTCTTCTAATTCATCACATGTACTATTTCTTAGTAGATAAGTATATATGTTTTTGTTTGCAACAAGATATACATCATCTCCTATCATTCTTGATGATAAATAGTAACCTTCTACTTCTACTGTTCTTTCTAATTCTGGCTCTGTTTTATTTTCTACATTATATGTGCTTGCTATTGTATAACTTGTATTGCTTGGATATTTTGTTTCTGTAGAATCTTCTACTACATTGTATGTAATATTTGTTCCTATAACTACTAATTTATTATCATTTAAATACATTTCTTCTGCATTAAATTCTTCATCATCAAATTCTATTTTTGATGATGATAACATTTTTGTATTATCACTTACATCTGTTATTGTTATGTTGTTATTTTGTATATAATATATATACTCCCCATCTGTTTTTACTATATCTGCTTCATCTACTCCTTCTACTTGAACATTTGTTGTAGAAAAATCACCTGATGTTTCTTCACGATTTATTGAATCTACTGATTCTGTTTTAACTGTATCTGCTGTTGTATTATAAAATAATCCATAATTATCTTCTCTATCTTTTAACATTGCATAAAAATTTTCAAAATTTTCTACTTTTGGCAATGCACTTTCTACTTTTTCTGCTTCATCTTTTTGTATTTCATCTTTTAGCTGCCCTATCGGTGCTATGCTTTTATGTGGTAATATTATAGTCATTAAAACTGCACACATAATTGCTAAACTAGCTAATGGATATATTTTGTTATATGTTTTTTTGCTTTTTACTTGCGCAGCTTTTTGTATGGTTTCTTCTTTTAATTTTTCGCTTACTTGAATTTCATTTACTGCATCAATGTAATCCTTTTTACTCATTTTCAAAACCTCCTTCTAGTATTTTTTCTAGTTTTGACCTTGCTCTTGCTAACCTTGATTTTATAGTGTTTTCATTTACTTTTAAGATTTTGCTTATTTCTTTTATACTATATTCTTCATAATAGTATAAATGGATAACTGTTCTATATTTTATAGGTAGATTTAAAACAGCATAATATACATCATGCCTTTCTGGTGTTTCAAATTTTAGGTTTTCATCCAATTCTGCTCTATGTTTTAAAAAACTAGAGTTTAAAATTGTTTTTGTGCAATTTATTGTAACTCTTATAAGCCACGCTTTTTTATGTTCTTCACTTTCAAATTCTGGCATTTTTCTGGCTAATCTGAAAAAGACTTCTTGATATACATCTTCACTTATTTCTACATTTCCAGTTCTAGCCATTGCTAGCCTATATACCATATTTGAATATTTTTCAATTGTTTCTTCTATGATTTTATTTCTGTTAATATACACCATTTCTTATCACCTATATTTATAATACCATAAATGAGTAAAAAAAGTTGCATTTTTTTAAAATTATGTCAATGGGGACTTATGATTTTTAACACAATTTGTAATTTGTGACAAAAATCTTAAGTCCCCATTAACCCACTAATTTATTATTTGCTTATTTTACGTGTTCATAGCTTCCGCACATTGATTCATCTGCTGGGTTTCCATTATTGCAATTTTTACATGGTTCTACTATTATACCATCTAATTCACATACTTGCTTGTCTGTATTGTTGAATGCACAGCTGTGTACTGTACAATTTATTTTTTGATTTCTTTCCATAAAAAATAGCCTCCTTTTTTTATTTTATTTTTATAGTATGGCTATTTTTTTGAAAAATTATTTTCCAATTTTTTGATTTTGAAAAAATTTATACTAAAAGTATCTTTAATATTATGTTTTTAGTTTATTATATATATATGAAAGATTGTGGAGCTGCTTTGATTCCATAATATGATAATTCTTTTGGAAAATCATATTTTATTATATTTGTCAGCTTATATGCTATAGCTTTTTCTCTATTCTCATAATATTTATTATAAAATTTATAATTTACTCCAGCTTCGTTTTGTGTTACTTCCCAAATTTTTTCTGGTGAATCTTCTAAAATTTTTTCAACTTTTGCTTCTCCCACTATTTTCATTATTGGATATGTTGAATAAATAATTATTTTATCAATTTCTTTTTTACATCTTACTTTTCTATATTCATATTTTTTAGTTCCATTAAATATACTTTCAACATATTCTGGATTTATTGAAATTAACATATTACACATAATTTTTACTCCTAATATTCTTTTGTTTATTTATAATATTATTTTATATAAAAAAATGATTTTTGTAAATACATTAAAAAAATATTTTCTTAAACTACTTTAAACATATTTAAATCTCCACTTTCTTCTATTATCTTCTTCAAGCCATCCTTGGAAATCTTTATGGGTGCTTGAATATATCCATTAACTATTCCATTATTTAATAAAAAATCATAATTTATATATTTATTAAATGTTATATAATGTTTAAACATGATAACAAGGCTATCTAAATTTACTACTTCCTGTAATTCATCCTCTGTGTATGCTGTTCTTTTCCTCACAATATTATAGATTTCCTCTTTTGAATCAAATTTATTCCATGTTGCTTCTACTATACCTAATGTAGTTATTGCTTTTTTATCCTGAGAAGCATAGAATAACACTATATCTTTTGGTTTAATATCTCTACGTTTAGAATTAGATATAAATGCTTTTCTTATTGCATTTGCTGATGTATGCATTCCTTGCATATCTTCTATACTTATTTGAAATTCTTTTTCTGCCTCTTCAAAAAGCAACTTATGATAATGTGGCTGTACTGGTATTATAAATATTTCTTGATTTTTCAAACTTACGAATGGATACCCCTCTCTATTTTTCATGTCTTTTACAAATATAGACTCTTTTTTAACTTTTCCACTACCTGTTACTGTATTTTTAAATGTATAAAATTTAAATCCATATTCTTTTAATAAAAATATTAATGATTGCTGTTTACTAAATGTTGTTATGTATATTTCATCCACTTGTTTTTCTATTGCCTCTTTTACTATTATTTTAATGAAACATTCCCCAATCCTTTTTCCCGTATCATTAACTTTAAATGTTGATATTTTCAATCTTCTTGCTGGTTTAAAAGGATCTTCGAAACCAGAATAGTCCTCATTTTGATTTTCTTCTTTAATCATTAAAAATGATGTTATATGTTTTTTTTCATTTCTAGTTATGTATGCTTGCATTCCCTTTCTTTGTTTATCTATAAACCAATCTTCAAAGTCTAAGTAATCGCTTTTTAGGGTATCAAAAAATACATCATTTAATTGAATATTATACAAATACTCTTTTGTAATAAATACTGGCGTATCAATTACAATTTTTTCTTCCTCTCTAAATTTTTCTAATGCATCATCTAATGATAAGACTCTATCTCCAAGACCCAGTTTTATTCCTTTTTTATTAAGTTTCTTATCGTTAGTAATAAAATATGAAACACAGTTACTCTTTAATGCATATAGCATTTCATTATCTATTTTATCATTTATATTTTTAGCTCCTGCCAATGTATTAAATTCATTACTCATATTGGGTGGTTTATCTATAACATTATACAAACTTAATTTAGATTTAAAAATTGCTTTTCGAGCTTCATCCTTTATTTTATCTGCTTCATCTAAAGTTCTAGGATGTATAACTATACTATATTTATCAGAATCATATAAAGTCTTTGTAATTTTAGCAACCTTACTATCCAATATATTATCATCTAGTAAATATATTAATATATTAGTATCCAATAATATTTTTTCTTTCATTCTTTCTCCTTATTAGTATTTTTTATATAATATCATAAAAAAATATTATTGACAATATTTTTTCGAATTTTTGTTTGTAAATTATTGAATTATTTATTCTAATTTTTTATTTTCTTCTCCTTTAAGGCATTTTTCATCTGATTCTTTAAAACTTAAATACCAATTTATTCCATTTTTTTGTTCTTCTATTTCTTTTACTCTTTCTTGTAATCCTATAAATGTTGTTGGACTTGGTTTTATTATTGGTTGACCTGGTATCCAATTTGCTGGTGTTGATGCTTTATTGCAATCTGCTACTTGCAATGCTTCTACTACTCTTAATATCTCTGGAATCCATCTTCCTACATTTAATGGATATATAAATATTGTTCTTACTATTCCTTTATCATCTATTATAAATACATTTCTTACTGTTTCTGTTGTACTTACATTGCTTGATATCATTCCATATTTTCTTGCTATTTCCCCGCTTCTATCTGCAATTAATGGAAATGGTACCTCTACGCCTGTTCTTTGTAATATATCATATAACCATGCTAAATGTGATGGATTACTATCTATGCTTAAGCCTATTAATTGTGCATTTAAGTTCTCAAAATATGTATTTGCTTTTGCAAAAGCTATGAATTCTGTTGTGCACACTGGGGTAAAATCTCCTGGGTGCGAAAATAGTACAACCCATTTTCCTTTATAATCACTTAACTTTATTTCCCCTTGAGTTGATACTGCTTCAAACTCTGGTGCATATTGTCCAATTTTTACTATTCCATTCATCATTATTTCATAATCCATAAAATTAACCTCCTACATAATTTTTGTATATATTATGTAGGAGGTTTTAATTTTGTGATTATTTATTTTGCATAATCTACTGCTCTTGTTTCTCTTATTACATTTACTTTTATTTGTCCTGGATATTCCATTTCATTTTCTACTCTTTCAGCCACTTCTCTTGCCATTGTTATCATTTGACTATCAGATACTTTTTCTGGTTTTACCACTAATCTTACTTCACGTCCTGCTTGTATTGCATAAGATTTTTCTACACCTTCAAATGAATCTGCTATTTCCTCTAATTTTTCTAATCTCTTAATGTATGCTTCTAATGTTTCTCTTCTTGCTCCTGGTCTTGATGCTGATATTGCATCTGCTGCTTGTATTAAAACTGCTTCTAATGATTTTGGTTCAACATCTCCATGGTGTGCTTCTACAGCATTTAACACAACATCTGATTCTTTGTATTTTTTCAATACGTCTACACCAATTTGAACATGTGTTCCTTCCATATCATGGTCTAAGGCTTTTCCTATATCATGTAATAAACCTGCTCTTCTTGCAATTTTAGGGTCTAGTCCTAATTCTTCTGCCATTATTCTAGCTAGATTAGAAACCTCTATTGAATGATTTAATACATTTTGTCCATAACTTGTTCTATATTTTAATTTACCAAGTAATCTTACTATGTCTGGATGTAAACCATGTACTCCAGTTTCCATTACGGCTCTCTCGCCTTCTTCTTTTATAACCTCTTCTACTTCTTCTTTTGCCTTTTCTACCATTTCCTCTATTTTTGCTGGATGAATTCTTCCATCTTCTATTAATTTTTCTAATGCTATTCTTGCTACTTCTCTTCTTAATGGATCAAATCCTGAAAGAATTACTGCTTCTGGTGTATCATCTATAATTAAGTCTATTCCTGTTAGTGTTTCTAACATTTTTATGTTACGACCTTCTCTTCCTATTATTCTTCCCTTCATATCATCATTTGGAAGTGCTACTACTGATACAGTAGTTTCTGATGTATGATCTGCTGCACATTTTTGTATTGCATATCCAATAATTTCTTTCGCTTTTTTATTTGCAGTTTCTTTTGCTGATGTTTCTACAGATTTTATTAATGCTGCCTTCTCTTCATTTAGTGTTTTATCTAATTGTTGTAATAAAATTTTCTTAGCTTCATCTCTTGATAACCCTGCAATCCTCTGTAACTCATTAATTTGTTTGCTATAAATTTCTTCTAGTGATTTTTTCTTATCGTCTATTTCTTGAATGCTATTTTCTAATTCTTTTTCTTTCTTCTCAAAATTGTCAGCACGTCTCTCTAATGCTTCTTCTCTTTGAAATAATCTTTTTTCTTGTTGCTGTACTTCGCCTCTTCTTTCTTTAATCTCTTTATCTAATTCATTCTTTGTTTGTAAAGCTTCTTCTTTAGCTTTTAGAATTTCTTCCTTTTTTACATTTTCCGCTTCTTTTTTAGCATTTGCTAAAATTCTATTTGCTTCATTTTCTGCACTTTTGATTTTAGATTCAGCTGATTTCTTTCTAATAAATATTCCTACTGGAATAAAAATCGCTGCTGAGATAAGAAAGGTGATTATGGCTATTGTTAATTCGTTCATAAAAACACCTCTTTACTATTAAATTTTCAATGTTCAGATTTATTATATATCTATTTTTTAATATATTAATTTTCTGTACCATTATATTTTACCTTTAATATTAATTTATGTCAATAGAAAAATCAAAAAATTCTTTTAATTTTTGTCTACATTATCTTCCTTTTTTATCTCTTTTATGATAAAATATGATAAATTATTAAAGTAAAGGATTGATGTTTTATGGAATTAAAAAAATGCGCTAGATGTGGATGTTTCTTTGCTTCTCCTAGTAACGTATGCTGTAATTGTGAATCTAAGGATAGACAAGATATATATAATTTAAATAATTATATTGTTAATTCTAACTCTACTCCTTCTATTGATAATCTTTCTGCTAATACAGGTGTTTCTATAAAAAATATTTCTCGTTTTATTGAAAATAATGCAATATCTAATTTATAATATCAACTCACAATCTTTGGATTAAAATTGTGAGTTGATACACTTGAACCTTGTTGTATAACAACAAGGTTCTTATATTTTCTGTGAAAATTTTGCAGAGTGTGCATGGCATATTGCTGCTGCCATGCTATCTGTTGTATCATCTAGTTTAGGTAGCTTTTCTACATTTAGTATGGTTTTTACCATCTTTTGAACTTGAATCTTATCTGCCCTTCCATATCCAGCTACTGCTTGTTTTATTTGTAATGGTGTGTATTCATATGTTGGTATGTTTTTTTTGCACCCTACTGTTAGTATTATTCCTCTTGCTTGTGCTACATTTATTGCAGTTTTTGCATTATTATTAAAAAATAACTCTTCAACTGAAATTGCATCTGGTTTATATGTATCTATTAACATTCCTATATCATCATATATTTTTGTAAGTCTTAGTGGGAATGATACTCCAGCCTCTGTTGTTACCGCTCCTGAAGCTATTAATTTGAATTTGTTTCCTACATAATCTATTATGCTATAACCAGTTATTGCATATCCTGGGTCTATTCCTAGTATTCTCATTCTTCCTCCATTTACTCTCCAAATATAATTCTAAATACCTCTGCCACACTCCAAGCCTGAGCTATCGCTCCTTTTGGTAAGTATGGAGCCTTTGAATCATATATTTCTCCGATTGAACCTATACAGCCTCTTTCTTTTAGTTCTTTTAAAAACGTTTTTTCTGTTTTTGCCTTAAATTCTATGATTTTTTGGTTTAACTCTTCTTTATTCTTCTTATCTTTTTCAAATTTTTTCATATTTTTTAATGCATCATAATATAAACCTAAAAGCCATACCCATGTTATTCCTTGATGATAACTTGAATCTCTTCTAAAGCTATCTCCCTCATATACATCTACATATTGTTTTTCGCCTTTTGCTAATGTTTTTAATCCATATTGATTTAATAACTTTTTCTCTACTGTTAAAATCATCTCTTTTGCTATATCAGAATTTGGCTCTATTATAGGATATGTTAAAGATATGCTAAATAATTGGTTTGGCCTTACCTTTGCATCTCCTAATACATCATATAAACATTTTTTCTTACTATTATAGAAATTCTCTTCAAATGATTTTTTACATTCTTCTGCCATTTTTTCGTATTCTTTTGCTTCTTTTCTATCTCCAAATTTTTTACTTAACTTTTCTATAATCTTTAAACTATTATACCATAAACTATTTACTTCTACCGCTTTACCATTTCTTGGTGTAAAACAATGATTTGCATATTTTGCATCCATCCATGTGTTTTGGGTTTCTTCTGTTCCAGAAGAAATTAACCCATCTTTATCCATATATATATTATTTCCATCTATATCTATACCAGTTTTATAATTTTCTATTATGGATTTCAATTTTTTGTATATATTTTTTTCAATAAATTTATAGTCCGATGTGTAATCAATATATTTTCTTACTTGCTCAAACAACAGTAAAGAACTATCAACACTATTGTATAATGGTCTGTTATCATATCCAGAATATCCATTTGGTACTAATCCAAATTTGATATCTCTCGTTAGTGTTAATAATATATCTTGTGCTTTTTTATATTGTTTTGTCATTAGCAATAAACCTTCAAATGATATTAAAGCATCTCTTCCCCAGTCTAGAAACCATGGATATCCAGCAATTACAGTATAGTATCCAAAGCTTGGTCTATACACAATAAAATTATCCATTGCAATTAAGAAATATTTCTTAATCTCTATGTTTTCTAATTCCTCTTTTGAAATTTTTGTAATATCTGTCTTTTTTTCTATAAATCCTGCTTTATACATTAATTCGTTTATTCTAATTATTTCTTTATTAATTACTGTTCTAACATTTATTTCTTCAATGTTTTCTTCTAGTGAACATATAAATGATATTTCTCTTTGTTCATTTGCCTCAATTTCTATTTCATAACTACCTGGAACTGCATGGTTTTCTTCTGGAAAGAAGCCTCTCTTTTCCTCCTCCATATAATACATGTTTCTAAAAATATCATTATAATGTTCTATATATTTACCTTCTGATATATGAAAATATACTGGATAGTTTGAATACTCATCTATTTGAAGTTTTACTTTTCTTCCTCTTATATCCTGTTTTATATTAAAATTATGATTTGTATTCATTGTATGGAAATCTCTAAAATTTACTATTGGGGTTACTGTAAACTTTGCTTTTTCTCCTTCATTTTGTATTTTATATAAAATACATACTGTGTTTTTTCCATATTCCATACATATAATCTTTGTTACTTTTACATTACCTACTTGGTATGTAAATATTGGCATATATTCTTTATCAAAGCTTACTAAATATTTATACCCATCTGATATATAATCTTTACATATATTAGAATATAAGTTGTACTTTTTCCCTTCTATTTCCATACTTTCATCTACTTTTGATAATATTACATGTCTTCTTGCTGGAGGTGTAAGTGGTGCCACTAATAAACCATGGTATTTTCTTGTATTTATTCCTAAAACAGTTGATGAACTATATCCTCCAATTCCATTTGTTATTATCCATTCTTTTGTTATTCCATCTCTTAAATCTAATTGTTCTTTTTCTAATTTCATCTGTAGTTTCCCCCAATTTAATTTTTCATTTCTTTAATAAATTTTTCTTTTTCCTTCTTTTCTTCTGCATCTGTCATTTTCTTTGCTTTTTCATATATTTTTTTATTCATATCGGTTGTTTGCTCACTTTCTCTTATTGATTCTATTCTATCACGATATTTACTGCTAAATTTACTCTTTGCTTTTATTCTTTTTTGTTTCACACGTTTTGGTTTTTTTATTGATTTTGCTTTTTTCTTAGCTTCTTTTAGTTTACCATTTAATAATACAAATTGCTCATCTGTTTTTTTATCTTTAAATTTTAAGTCACTTACTATTATATCTATTATCTGTTTTGCAACCTTATCTGGGTTATGTCTAATATATTCGCCTTCTGTTTCTGATACATCTGCACTTATAACCTTTACTCCTTTTACATTTTGTCTATCCACGAATACTAAACTTGAACCTGATTTACTATATTTTCTTAAAATTTCAGGAATAATATCACCATTATCGCTAATGCAATAATCTATTATATTACCACCTGCATGTTCTGTAATCGCATTTATATGATTTGATAAAGCATAATCATCTGTATGTCCATTTTCCGTCATTATATTAGATATGTATATTTTATATGCTTTACTTTCTCTTATCGTTCTTGCTACATTTTTTATTAATAAATTTGGTATTACTTGTGTATATAAAGAACCTGGTGCAATAACTATTGCATCCGCTTCTTTTATACTTTCTACTACCCCTGGTGTTGTTCTACAATTTGTTGGTTTAATATATACTCTATTTATTTTTGTTACCTTGCTTGTTGTTATTTCTGCAATTTTTTCTTTTTCTTCTATAACTGTGCCATCTTCTAGTTCAACACATATATGCATCTCATCTAACGTTGCTGGCAATACTCTTCCTATCATTGATAAAATACTATTACTTTTTTCTACTCCATCTGCAAAGCTTTTATTTGTGCTTTCCATTGCTTTTAAATAAATATCGCTAAATGTTACATTTCCTATTGGTAAGTTCATAAGCTTTTCCATCTTCTCAGTATCTCTTGCTAGTGCTATCATGCTATGCTTTACATCATCTGTTGCTGTTCTTTCTTTATCATTTCCATAAGTTGATACTGTAACTATTGCAGTTAAATTATTAGTATAGTTTTTAAGTCCTGTAATAACTCTATTTAATCCGATTCCGCCACCTATTACTACTACCTTTGGTCCCATATCTTTAGAATCTACTATTTTCTCTACCTTCTTTGGACCTCTAAAAACAGCTAATTCTAATGTTCTTTTTTGTATAAATACTATACCTGTTATAAATGCTGCTATTCCTGCCACAAATATTAAAACTATTTTTATAATATCATTTAGTTCTAATCTATCTAGGATTAAAATTTGTGCCATTCCATAAAATGAAAGCAACATTCCTATTACCATTAATAATATCCATCTTTTTATTTTTGTTCTATTCTTCAGCCATCCAAAAATTTTTTTCAAAATTATCATTCCTTTCTGTTTTATAATTCAAATAGTTCATTTATTAATTTTTACTTATAAAGTTTAAATCTAGTTTGTTGAATATTAATACTAGTTAAAATTTATAAATGCTTTCATCCTAATATTTTTATTTCTAACTCTAAATCAACTTTGTATTGTTTTTTTACGGTTTTTCTTATGTATTCAATTAATTTTAAAACATCTTCTGAGGTGGCTTTGCCTTTATTTACTATAAATCCCGCATGTAATTCAGATACACATGCATCTCCTATATTATATCCCTTTAATCCACATTTGTCTATAATTTCTGCCGGAATATATTCATTTTTTCGTTTAAAAATGCTTCCTGCATTTGGAAAATTTAATGGCTGTTTTTCTTTTCTTTTTAATAAATTTTCTTCCATTTTTGCTTTTATAATCTCTGGTTTCTCCTTTTTTAGTTTTATCTTTACATTTGTAATTATATCATTAGTTTCTTCAAAAATACTATGCCTATAACTAAAATTTTGTTCTTTATTTGATATCTCTTTTAAATTTAATTCTTCATCTAAATATGTTGTGCTTACTATTATATCTTTAAATTCTCCTCCATAAGCTCCTGCATTCATCTTTACTGCTCCACCAACTGTTCCTGGTATCCCACTTGCAAATTCTAATCCTGATAGACTATTTTTATATGCAACTTGTGCAAGAAATGGTAACTTTACACCTGCTCCTGCTTCTATTTCTTCTTCATTTACATTTATTTCATTAAAATCTAATTTTACTACTATTCCTCTTATTCCTGTATCTTTTACTAATAAATTGGTTCCATTTCCTATACAAGTTACCAAGGTATTGCTACTCTTTGCTATTTTTAATACATCTTTTAGCTCTTCAATTGTATTTACTATTACATATATATCTGCTGGTCCACCAATTTTAAATGACGTATGTTTATACATTGGTTCATTTATTAATAACCTTTTTTCTGAAATCACATTTTTTAATTTTATATATATCTCTTCCATTTTGTTTCACCTATTATATATATATTTAAGTTCTTTAAAATTTTACCATTTATTTTGAAAAAAGTAAAGTTATGAACATTTTGACATCATTTACATAATATGATATAATGGGCGAGTAAGAATGTTCAACCCACGAATAGGTATACCTATTCAAACGCAACTCTAGGAGGTTACTTATGTCAAACAAACCCACGCGCATCCATATCAGCAAAGACTTGGTTCTCTCAGTAGATATGGAAATGGAAGATTTTGAAAATGGAAAGCTTAAAACCATGCATGAAACTTATCAACTAAGACCTATTACAATTGAGCAACTCTTGGAATTGCGAGAAAAAGGACTCCCTGCTTTTATCTATAAAAGAGGAGATGCATTATATTTCGCAATAATTCCTGATTACATTCGGTTTCTCAATTGTAAGCACCTTTGTTCCTCGTGTCAGAGGGTTCTTCATTTCTCTGATAAAGAAACTGGGTGTCCCAAAATTGCAGATCGGACATCACCGTTTGCAATCCAGAAATATCTTTTGGAGTCCAAACGTATTGAGAAATATGACTTCATTCGAGCTGGGTTTGAAAGCATATTTACACATGTGGATTCCTTCATAGTAACAAAATGCGATAATTTCGTTCCTGTTCCTACTGAAGGATTCAAATCTAATGTAAAGTGACTTTCTAAGAAAAAAATATTCATTAAATCACAATTGTGAAATAATGAATATTTTTTTATTTTGTTTTTAATTCTTCATTTCTTTTTATCTTCATTGTTGTTGTTTTTTCAAATTCTGTGTTCTTAATTTCTAAT
>CANQXC010000012.1 GCA_947627785.1 uncultured Clostridia bacterium
AGGTGTAATAGTTATAGAAAAAGAGTCTACGAATTTAAGCGAAGATGATTTAATGTTATTAGCACTAGAAAATGGTGCAGAAAATTTAGAAAGTGAAGATGAATTTTATGAAATTACATGTGCACCACAAGATTTTGCACATTTAAGTGAAAGTTTAGAGAGTAATGGAATAACATTTTTAGAGGCAGATGTAAAAATGGTACCTAATAATTATATAACGTTAGATGAAAATGGAATTAAAAGAATGGAATTGATTTTAGAGAAATTAGAAGAGCTAGATGATGTCATAGATGTATATCATAACTGGGATGAATAAAAAAAAGTAAACCTACAATTAAAATTGTAGGTTTACTTTTTTTGATGTTTTTAATAATGTTCAAATTTATTCTAAATATATAAAGTTTACGTTTTCTCTTCTAATCATTAATTCATGTTATTATATAACAATTAATTTTTTAGTATAATCTAAATTAGCTTCTGGTGTTTTCTTAAATCCTAGAGTATAAATATTTGTTGCAAAAATATCTTTTTCAAGCATACTTTTTAAAACTTTATTATTATTTTTTTCTAAGAAATCTTTTACAGAAATAACAACGTTGTTTTTTTTGTTTTTGCTAATTTCAGAAAGCAAATTCTTACCATTTTCACTTACTCCTAAAACACGTAAATAAGGGGTAACTTTTTGAGAGTTTTCAAAATCTTGTTTTGTGATATTAAGAAGGGCATATAGTAAGATTCTATTTATTCTAGTTAAAGTATAACGTTTTGATTTAATCATAAAAATTAAGTCATTAAGATTATTACATGAATTTACAGCTTCATTAATTTTAAATTCTAATCCTTCTGTAACATCTGGTAGATTAGCGATTTGTGCAATACTCATACATCTTAATTTATATATAATTTCTTTCTCAAATTGAGAAACATCTAAAACAAATCTTCCATTTCCTAATTCTGATTTTAAAATTGAATATGTAGTTTTAGGGACTAATTCTTTTACAGATTTTTTATTAACAAGCATTTCACGAATACCAGTACTACTTGCAATATTATCAGATGGAGTTAAACTATTATAATTAGCACCGGAGCGTTTAATTGTTATAGGTGTGATTGAACTTTTATATTTGAAAATCTGCTTTAAATATTCAATACCTAAAATATTATTTGAACCTGATAAAACATTAGCAGAACTACGAATATCGTTTATGTATAAAAGCATAGCATTTTCTCGAGCTTTAGGATATGAAAGACCTTTAGCTAATTCATGATTTAGCATAGTAACATATTCAGGTGGTTCTTCGTAAAGAATTTCTGCAAATTTACTTAAAACAGAGATATCACCAGATTCACTGCCAAAAGATAGAGTAGTATCACATTTTAATGAATCAAGAATTTTTATGGCACCAGAAGCAAAATTTTCTGCACTAGAAATACTATAAATTGTTGGAAGCTCTATAACCATATCTACACCAGAACGTAGAGCCATTTCAGCTCTTGCCCACTTGCTAATTAAAGCGGTATTACCACGTTCAACGAAATTTCCACTCATAACACAAACTACATAATCTGGTTTAGATATTTTAATAGATTCAGTTAATTGGTACAGATGACCATTGTGAAATGGGTTGTATTCACAAATAATTGCCAAAACTTTATTCATTATTTTCTAAACTTTCTCCTTATATATTGATTTTTTTAATACATTATTGTTATAATATCATAATAAAAGAAAAAATACAATTATTTTGGAGGAAATTTAAAAAATATGGAGAAAATTGTCATTTATACAGATGGAGCATGCTCAGGAAATCCTGGACCGGGTGGATGGGGAGCAATATTAATGTATAAAGATGTAAAAAAAGAGATAAGTGGCGGAATGAAGCAAACTACAAATAATATAATGGAAATTACAGCAGTAATAGAGGGATTGAAATTGATAAAATATCCATGTGAAATAGATGTTTATAGTGATAGTGCCTATGTTGTAAATGCATTTAATAATCATTGGATAGAAGGATGGATTAAGAAAAACTGGATTAATTCTAGCAAGGAGCCTGTGAAAAATAAAGAACTTTGGCAAGAGTTATATAGTTTAACTAAAAAACATAAAGTGAAATTTATAAAAGTAAAAGGACATAGTGATAATGAGTTTAATAATAGATGCGATGAGCTTGCAAGGGCGGCAATAAAAGATGTGCAAAATTAGGTAAAATTACATTATGCCTTCACAAGGTTATCAATTTATGTTATATGGTTAAAAATGAAAGGAAGTAATAAAATGTACGAAGTATTTGCAGATTTACATATACATATAGGAAGAAGTGAAAATAATAAACCAATAAAAATAACAGCAGCAAAATCATTAAATTTTGCAAATATTGCAAAAGAATGTAATGATAGAAAAGGTATAAATATAGCAGGAATAATTGATTGTGCTTCACCATATGTAATAGAAGATATTGAAAACTTTTTAAAAACAGGAGAAGCTTATGAGATTCAAGATGGAGGAATAATATACAAAAATAAAGTATGTATAATATTAGGTAGTGAAATAGAAACATCAGAAATAGGAATAGATGGTCATTGTGGAAGTGCTCATAATATATGTTTCTTTCCATATTTAAATGATATAAAGGGCTTTTCAAAAGAGATGAGTAATCATATAAAAAATATAACATTAAGTTCACAAAGAGCCGATATATCAGCATATGACCTTATAGATATTGTAGAAAAATATAATGGTATATTAATTCCAGCACATTGTTTTACACCTCACAAAAGTTTTTATGGAAATTGCACAGATAGATTAGAAAAAATTTTCAAAGAAAAATATAGTAGAGTATTAGCAATAGAACTAGGATTAAGTGCTGATACTAATTTAGCAGATAACATTTCTGAATTAGAAGGAAAGACGTTTTTAACAAATTCAGATGCACATTCATTACCTAAAATTGCAAGAGAATATAATAAAATACTAGTAGAAGATATAAGCTTTAAAGAGTTATTAAAAGCTTTAAAAAATGAAGATGGAAGAAAAATTGTAACAAATTATGGATTAGACCCCAAATTAGGTAAATATCATAGAACATACTGTGAAACATGTGGTAAAAATATTCCAGGAGTAGCTCCAGTAACAAAATGTGATAATTGTGATAGTAAAAACATAACAATGGGAGTTTATGATAGAATACAAATAATAAAAGATAAAAAAGAAAGTAAAAGTCCAGCCAATAGACCACAATATGTATATCAAATACCTTTGTCTTTTATTCCGGGATTAGGAAATAAAACTATAGAAAAATTATTAGGAAAATTTGAAACAGAGATGAACATATTACATAAACTATCATTTGATGATTTAGAAGCAGTAGTTGGAACAAAAAATGCAAGCAATATAGTAAGAGCTCGTGAGGGTAAAATGAAAGTACAAGAAGGTGGAGGAGGAATATACGGCAAAATTGAGTAGAAAAACAAATAAGGTGAGATAATGAAAAAGTTACTAATAACAGAAAAACCATCTGTGGCAATGGAATTTGCAAAAGTTTTAAAACTAGATAATAATAGAAAAAATGGATATATGGAAAATGAAGAATGGGTAATAACATGGTGTGTTGGTCATTTAGTTACAATGTCATATCCTGAAAAATATGATGAAAAGTTAAAATTCTGGAGATTAGATACATTGCCATTTATACCACAAGAATTTAAGTATGAAGTAATACCAAATGTAGAAAAACAATATGAAATACTTAAAAACCTTTTTAAGAGAGAAGATATAGATACAATATATGTAAGCACTGACTCTGGAAGAGAAGGTGAGTACATATATAGATTAGTTGACCAGATGATAGGAGTAGAAGGGAAAGTAAAAAAAAGAGTATGGATAGATTCTCAAACAGAAGAGGAAATATTAAGGGGAATAAAAGAAGCAAAAGAATTATCGGAATACAATAGTTTAGCAGATTCTGCTTATTTGCGTGCCAAAGAAGATTATTTAATAGGAATTAATTTCTCAAGACTTTTATCAATAATATATGGAAAAAAGTTAGCGCAAGAAATAAAAGAAGAAAAAGCTTCTATATCAATAGGAAGAGTAATGACTTGTGTATTACGGAATGATAGTTACAAGAGAAAGAGAAATAAGAAATTTTGTAAAAACAAAATATTATAAAATAAATGCAGAGCTTGAAAATTTTACAGCTGAGTGGAAAGTTAATGAAAAATCAAAATATTTTGAATCTCCAAAGTTATATAATGAATCAGGCCTGAAAAAGGAAGATGATGCCAAAAGTTTAATAGAAAGTTTAAAAGGCAAAAAAGCGGTAATAACTGAAATAAAAAAATCAAAGCAAAAAGAAAACGCACCTTTATTATTTAACCTAGCAGAGATACAAAATGAATGTACCAAAAGATTTAAGATAAAACCAGATGAAACACTAGAAGTAATACAAAATTTATATGAGAAAAAGTTGGTAACATATCCTAGAACAGATGCAAGAGTTTTATCAACAGCTGTTGCAAAAGAAATATCTAAAAATTTAAATGGACTAGCAAAAAACCTAAAACAAGATGAAGAAATAAATGGATATATAACAAAAATGGTAGAGGAAAAATATCCAACCAATAATTTAAGTAAAACAAAATATGTAAATGATAGTAAAATAACAGACCACTATGCAATTATACCAACAGGGCAAGGCTTTGAAAATTATGTCAAGTTACCAGAATTACATAGAGAAATATATAGAGTAATTGTAAAAAGATTTTTAGCAATATTTTATCCACCAGCTGAATTTAGCAAGATAAATGTAACAGTGGAAATAGAAAATGAAACATTTTATGCAAACGAAAAAATATGTACTAAAATAGGGTATTTGGAAGTTTTGAAACAACAAGATAATAAGGAAGAAATAAACGAGAATTTAAAAGATTTAAAAAAAGGGCAAGAACTTGAAGCAAAAAAATTAAATATAAAAGAAGCAGAAACTACTCCACCAACAAGATATAATTCTGGTTCGTTAATTTTAGCAATGGAAAATGCAGGAAAGTTAATAGAAGATGAAGAATTAAGAGAGCAAATAAAAGGTGCAGGAATAGGTACAAGTGCAACAAGAGGAGAAATAATAAAAAAGTTAGAAAAAATAAAACATATAGAGATAAATTCAAAAACACAAATAGTAACACCAACAGAGAAAGGCGAAGCAATATTTGATGTAGTAAATAAATCGATGCCAGATATGTTAAATCCAAAACTAACAGCAAGTTGGGAAAAGGGACTAGAAATGGTTGCAAATAAGGAAATAAAGCCAGAAGAATTTATGAAAAAGCTAGAAAAGTACATAAAACTTAAATTTGAAAAATTTATATATAGATAAAAGTAGCAAAAACTCAATACTTACAATTTATAGGCTAAGTGTTGAGTTTTTGTTAAAATTATTTACAATTTTATGTAAAATGTGATATAATAAAAAATTATGTAGGCACTAGGCTCATTTAGAAAAAAATCCAGATTGTAATCTGGTAGAAAGGTAAAAAGGTTATGAAAGCACGGATAATTTTCATATTGCTTTTAGTAATCGTAATGATTATTGGATGCAATGATGAAACAATTCCAGTTCCAGATATCGAAGATGTTTATATCTATGATGCAGACGATAGTAGCATCAGCGATGAAATTGAGATTGATGGTTCGGAACTTGCAGAGGAAACTAACACGGAAGAGACACCAGAAGAGAATATTTCAAAGGAAAATTTTGGTATGTTTATTGGTATTGCCATTATTGGAATTGCCATTGTATTTCTAATAATTTGCATCAGGGAAAATTATAAAGGAAATCACTATTATAGTGTTCCAGTTCCATATCAGCCTATTGATAGAGATGAAGATAGTAGCAATGATGAAGAATCCAAATAAACTACTTTGAATGAAAATTGTAACCTTTATTAGTAAAAATGATAGCGAAATTTCGCTATCATTTTTACTAGCATTCTATAATAAAATTAAAAATATTTAAGGTTGAAAATTATGGTTAAATATATAATGTATTTTTATTTCAAAGTAAAAAATTTAAGGATATAATAGGTTTAAAATAGAAATATATGGAAAAAATATTGTCAAAGGATATAGAAGTAGAAAGGAAATCTAATGGCAATATTTTTTATAATTTTGTTATCAATAGTAATTTTATTAGGTCTATTACTAAGATTTTCATCAGTTAAAATTAATATAGAAGAATTAGAAATTATAAATACCAAAATAGAAAAATTTAAGGTAAAAATAAGTTTGAATTTTTTAAACAAAATACCATGGATACAATTGAACATTGACCAAAAGAGACTTAAAAAGTTGAAAGATAATAATAAGTTAAAGATAATAAATAAAATATTAAAAACACGATTATTAAAAGACTATAAAAATATAGGAAAAATATTAACAAAAAACTGGAAAAAAATTCTAGGAGAAACTAAAAAAATAAGATTAGAAAAATTAAATCTTGATGCACTTATAGGAACAGAGAGCGCAGACACCACAGCACTTGCTACATCAGCAGTATCAATTAGTGTGCCAATAATATTTGGTAGAAAAGCAGAGAGGTTATCATATAATATAAAACCATTATATAAAGATAAAAATTATATATTTCTATCCATAAATTGTATAATTACCATAAAATTGGTACATATTATCAATATAAGGGAAATAGTTACCAAAAGTATAAAGGTAAAATGAAAGGAAGTGTTACTTAAAACTATGGAAGAACATCCAATAGAAGGTCTTATGCTAACAGTAATGGATAGTATAAGAGATATGATTGATGTAAATACAATTATAGGAGAGCCAATGCAAATACAAGAAGACATAACAATAATACCGATATCAAAATTAGGGTTTGGATTTGCAGCAGGTGGAAGTGAATTTAAAGGAGAATCAATAGAAGATTACAATAAAAAAGAAGATGAAGAAAGAATATCATATAGAAATCCATTCGGAGGCGGAAGTGGCGCCGGAATATCAATAAAACCAGTTGCATTTTTAGTAGTACAAGGAGATAGTGTAAAACTATTACCAGTGGAACATAACTGCACAATTGATAGAATATTAGATTATCTACCTGATATGTGCAAAAAAGCAGAAAAGATGATGGACAAAATGATGAATAAAAAACAAGAAAAAGAAGAAATAAAAGTACAAAAACCAAAAATAAAAAAAGTAGATATAGATTATAAATATGATTATACCGAACCTAAAACTAATGATATAAAAACTAGTGAAGAAGAAAATGAAGATGAATAATTATCAATGCTCCCCTGCAAGGAGGGAGCATTTTATTGTAAAACAACAAGCTTCACTAGTACCAACCAGAAATTTTTGACATAATAATGGTGGGTGGTGTTTTTATTTCCATTTTTTACTATTTATTCCCAGAAAACATTGACTTTTGACAAAAAAAATTATAAAATATTGTATGTAAAAAAATGCGAGGAGGAAGGATGTTATGGGAGAAGTAATAGTTATAACATCAGGAAAAGGTGGAGTAGGAAAAACTACAACTACTGCAAACCTTGGTTCTAGTCTAGCAGAAACAGGAAAAAAAGTTGTTTTAGTAGATACAGATATTGGACTTAGAAACCTTGATGTTGTTATGGGACTAGAGAATAGAATAGTATATGATTTAGTCGATGTAATAGAAGAAAAATGCAAATTAAGACAAGCTCTTATAAAAGATAAACGTTTTGAAGAATTGTTTTTATTACCTGCTGCCCAAACACGAGATAAAAATGCAATAAATGAAGAACAGATGAGAGAATTAACAAATAAACTAAAAGAAGAATTTGATTATGTATTAATAGATTGTCCTGCTGGAATAGAGCAAGGCTTTAAAAATGCAGTTGCTGGAGCTGATAGAGCAGTTGTAGTAACTACTGCAGAAATTTCAGCTATAAGAGATGCAGATAGAATAATAGGTTTACTAGAAGCTGCAGAAATAAAAAATCCAGAATTAATAGTCAACAGATTAAGACCATCAATGGTAAAAAAAGGTGAAATGATGGATGTGGACGATATTGTTGACTTATTATCTATTGATTTAATAGGAGTAGTTCCAGATGATGAGAACATAATTACTCAAACAAATAAAGGAGAACCAGTAATAAAGAATAAAAAGGCACCATCAGGTAAAGCTTACATAGAAATAGCAAGAAGAATTTTAGGAGAGAACATAGATGTTACGATACCAGGCAGAGAAAAAGGATTCTTTTCGAAAATAAAAAATCTAATAAAAAAAGATTAAAAACAATTTTGTATTTGGAGGAAAGAATATGTTTGAAAGCATACTAAATTTGTTTAAAAGAATGAAAAAGAATGAAATAAAAGAAGATGGTGGAAGTAAAAATAAGGCAAAAGAAAGATTACATTTAGTATTAATGCAGGATAGAGCAAATGTATCAGCAGACTTTCTAGAGTTAATGAAGCAAGAAATAATAGACGTAATAAAAAAATACATAGAGGTAGAAGAAAGTGAAATAGATGTAAGACTTACGAACGAGGTAAAAGAGGATGGAACAACGGGAGCACCATCATTATATGCAAATATTCCAATAATAAATATTAGAAATGATATGAAAAAAGAAATAGAAGAAGAAAAAAAGGAAAAGAAAGATAGTCAAGTAGAAAATGAAACAAAAGAAAATGTTGAAAAAGAAGATGAAAATAACGCAGAAAAAGAGAATATTGAGGATTCACAACAAGTAGAACCAGAAAAAGACAAAGAGCAAGTAATAGAAAAAGTAGAAAATAATAATTAGGATTAGTAATATTCCATAAAAAGAGTTTAATATATTACCTTTGAAAGGAAAAAGATGAATAAAAGACAATTAAAGAGTATTGAATGGAGTATATTAATTTGTACAGTCATTTTAATAACTATAGGCAGTTTTGCATTATATAGTGCAACTATAGCATCAGATTTTGAAGATTTAAAAAAACAATTAATATGGGTAGTGGTATCTATACCAGTACTTATATTAGTTATGATTATAGATTATAGAACAATTGCAAAAATAAGCATAGTATATTATATTGCTTCAATAATTTTACTGATAACTGTACTTTTAACAAGTGCAATAAATGGTGCAACAAGTTGGTTCAATATTGGAGGAGCTTCAATACAACCAGCAGAGTTTGCTAAAATTGCAGTTGTTTTATTTTTAGCAAATGTTATGTCTAAGATGTCTAGAAATGAAATAAATAAACCTCTAAAATTAGCTATGATAATTGGAATAGTTTTAGTGCCAGTTATATTAATAATACTTCAACCAGATTATGGAACAGCAATGGCATATATAATAGCTACAATTGTTATGCTATATGTAGCTGGTATAAAAAAGAGATATATAATTGCTTCTGTATTATTATTGGTAATAGGTATTCCATTATTATATTTTTTTGTGTTGCCAGAGCATGCAAGATTAAGAATAGATGTATATTTGAATCCTTACTTAGATCCAAGAGGTGCAGGATATAATATTATACAATCAAAACTAGCTATAGGAGCTGGAAGATTAGTAGGACAAGGGTGGTTAAATGGAACACAAACACATTTAGGCTTTTTATATCCTAAGACTACAGACTTTATTTTTGCAGTTATAGGTGAGGAAATGGGATTTATTGCATGTGTTACAATAATAATTTTATTTATAACATTAATAACAAGAGCAATTAATGTAGCAAAAACTGCAAGAGATGATTTAGGTTCATATATTGCAGCAGGAATAGTAGGAATATTAATATTCCACGTTTTAGAAAACATAGGGATGACAATGGGATTACTTCCAATAACAGGTGTACCACTTCCATTTGTAAGTTATGGAGGAAGCTCAATGCTTACAAATATAATTGGTATAGGACTTTTATTAAATATTAGTGCAAGAAGGCAAAAATCTATATTTGATTAAATAATTATTTAGATAAATGTTGCGTTTGGCTACTCTTGTTTTAATTGACTATTAAAAATAGATTATTAAGGAAAAATAAAATGTATATAAAAAAGTTAAAAATAGGAAATGTAGAATTAGAAAATAATATATTGTTAGCCCCAATGGCAGGAGTAACGGATTTAAGTTTTAGAAAAATTTGCAAAAAATATGGAAATCCAGGTCTTGTTTGCACAGAAATGATAAGCAGTAAAGGATTATATTATAATGATAAAAAAACAGAGCAATTTTTAGAATTAAATGAAGAAAAAAGACCGATAGCGATACAAATATTTGGAAGCGACCCGGAAGTAATGGGAGAGGCAGCAAAAAAGGTAGAACCATATGCTGATATAATAGATATAAATATGGGATGTCCAGCTCCCAAGGTTGTAAAGAATGGTGATGGGAGTAAGTTGCTGTTAGACTTGGAACTTGTACATAATATAGTAGAAAATACTGTAAAAAGCACAACTAAACCAGTAACAGTAAAAATTAGAACTGGCTGGGATACTAAAAATATAGTTGCCATTGAAGCTGCAAAAGTTATAGAGGAGGCTGGTGCAAAAGCTATAACAGTTCATGGAAGAACAAGGGAACAATATTATTCTGGACAAGTAAATTTAGATTTAATAAAAAAGGTAAAAGAAACAGTAAAAATACCTGTAATAGGAAATGGGGATGTAAAAACAGCAAGTGATGCTATAAAAATGTTTGAGTATACAGGCGTAGATGGCATAATGATAGGCAGAGGAATTTTAGGAGAACCTTGGAAAATAGGAGATATAATAGCTGAATTGCAAGAAAATATCGATATAAAAGAAAAAAATCCAATGGAAAAATTTGAAATAATAAAAGAACATATAGAACTAGAAATAAAAGAAAAGGGCGAATATGTAGGCATAAGAGAAATGCGAAAACATATATGTTGGTATTTAAAAAACTTGAAAGACTCAAGTAAAATAAGACAAATTGTAAATCAATTAGAAAGTAAAGATGAAGTAATAAAAACATTAGAAGAATATTTTAGTAGTATTTGTTATAAATAAATTGTAACAGTTTACTGTTAATTACTAAAAAAAAGGGAGTTTAATAAATGGATAAACAAAAAAAAATTAGAAATTTTAGTATAATTGCACATATAGACCATGGAAAGTCTACACTTGCAGATAGATTAATTGAAAAGACTGGCTTACTTTCTGCAAGAGAAATGGAAAGTCAAGTGCTTGATAATATGGATTTAGAAAGAGAAAGAGGAATTACCATAAAAGCACAGGCAATTAGAATGGAATATAAGGCAAAAGATGGAGAAACCTACATATTAAACTTAATAGATACCCCAGGTCATGTGGATTTTAATTATGAAGTATCAAGAAGTTTAGCTGCTTGCGAAGGTGCTATATTAGTTGTAGATAGCAGTCAGGGCGTAGAAGCGCAAACACTAGCAAATGTATACTTAGCATTAGATAATAACTTAGACATATTACCAGTTATAAATAAAGTTGATTTACCTAGTGCAAGACCAGAAGAAGTAAAAAAAGAAATAGAAGATATAATTGGAATACCAGCTATGGATGCACCATGTATATCAGCAAAATCAGGATTAAATATAGAAGAAGTCTTAGAGAGAATTGTAACAGATTTTAAACCTCCAGTTGGAGATGTTAATAAGTCATTAAGATGTCTTATCTTTGATTCTATTTATGATAATTACAAAGGTGCAGTAAGCTATGTTAAAGTAGTGGAGGGAACAATAAAAACAGGAGATGAAATTTTATTTATGGCTACAAATAGAAAATTTGTAGTTACAGAGCTTCGGATACCTAGAACCAGGAAGCTATAAAGTAGCTGATAAATTAGAAGCAGGAGAAGTAGGCTATATTGCAGCTAGTATAAAAACAGTTTCAGATTTAAGTGTAGGAGATACTATAACTTTAACTGCTAATCCAGCCAAAGAGCCACTTCCAGGATATAAAAAAGCAAATTCAATGGTATATTGTGGAGTTTATCCATTAGATGGCGGAGACTATGAGAATTTAAAAGTTGCTTTAGAGAAACTAAAATTAAATGATGCAGCATTAAGTTATGAACCTGAAACATCAGTAGCATTAGGCTTTGGGTTTAGATGTGGTTTCTTAGGATTATTACATTTAGAAATAATACAAGAAAGACTAGAGAGGGAGTTTGACCTAAATTTAATTACAACAGCACCATCAGTTATATATAAAGTTCATAAAAGAAGTGGAGAGGTAATAGAACTATATAACCCAATAGAATTACCACCAATGCAAGATATAGAATATATAGAAGAACCAATGGTAAAAGCAGAAATAATGTTACCAAAAGATTATGTAGGAAATGTAATGGAAATATGCCAAGATAGACGTGGAATATATATTGATATGAAATATTTAGATAGTACAAGAGTAACACTAGAATATGAGCTTCCATTAAATGAAATAATTTATGATTTTTTTGATACATTAAAATCAAAAACAAAAGGATATGCATCAATGGACTATGAATTTATTGAATATAGAAAATCAGATTTGGTAAAACTAGATATACACATAAATAATGAACAAGTAGATGCTTTATCTTTTATAGTTCATAAAGATACTGCATATACTAGAGGAAGAAAAATGGCAGAAAAACTAAAAACAGTAATACCTAGACAATTATTTGAAATACCAATACAAGCAATAGTAGGCGGAAAGATAATAGCAAGAGAAACAATATCAGCATTGAGAAAAGATGTTTTAGCAAAATGTTATGGTGGAGATATAACTAGAAAGAAAAAGCTATTAGAGAAGCAGAAAAAAGGTAAAAAGAAAATGAGACAAATAGGAAATGTAGAAGTTCCACAAGAAGCATTTCTAGCAGTACTAAAGCTAGATGATGAGTAAAAAAACGAATGTTATATGTTGTGAAGCTAAGGAGAGTAGTAAAGTATGAAAGAAAGACAATTCTTGAAAGAGATTAATACTAATAAGAAAGGTTCATATAAATCAACTATTGAACTAGTAAATAAATTATTAGAAGAAAATACTGAAATAAGTGTTTATAACAAAAAAAATATTTTTTTAAGATTTTTTAGGCATAGAAATAAAACAGCAAAGCAAATTATATTAAAAAATTTTGAACAAATTTTAAATAGAACTAGTAATAGTGATTTAAAAAATTTGATAATGATTTTGTTTGGACAAGATAGTACAAGCAGTATAATTAATGAAAAATTTGAGAGTATAATTAAAAGGTTTTCAATAGTAAATAATAATGAAGATGAAAGCTTATTTTACCAGAAAATATACTTTTTGAAAGAACTTAAAAAAATTCCAGATGGAGAAAAAATAATAAAAGATAATTATGAAATTATATTAAAAAATAGTGAGAATAAAGATTTATTTCAAATAGTTCAAATACTTAAAGGAATATCTAAGGAGATTGATGATGTACTAGAACAACAATTAGAAGAAAATCATTTGGAGGTTGCAAAATCACTACTAACTACATATAAAATTGAAGATATAGACAATAAGAAAAAATCAGTACAAGATTATACACTTACATTATCAACAATGATTGAAGAATTATTAAAAAGTGAAAACTGTAGATGGATTGATATAAATAGAATTGGTTGTGGTAGTTATAGTGATGTTTATGCAATTGGAAATAAAATATTAAAAATAGGAGAAGTTAGAGCATCTTATGAGATACCAAACCATCCTAGAATATTGCAACCCTTAATTAGAATAAATTTTTTAGATGAAAAACGAAAAAATAAGCCATTTGCATGTGTAGAAATTACAGATAAGGTAGAAACAGTAGATAAAACAAATGAAAATTTAGAAGAATTGTACAAAGTATATGCAGAATTAAGAGAGGCTGGAATAATTTGGACAGATGCTATATTTGAAAATGTTGGTATTTTAACTAAGCCTAATGTACCAAGTTTAAATGGACAAGATATGAATGTTGCACCTAATTCAGTCGGTTTTTCTAATAATAATAAAGGCAAACCATTAGATAAAGGTGATATGGTAATTTTAGATACAGATTATTTATATAAAGAAAATTCAAGTAATATATTATGGGCATATAGAGGATATTCAGAAGGTTTTGAAAAAAGATGGCAACAAGAAAGACAGCAAAAAATTGCTAAAGAACATTTGGATGATAAGGAAAACATTAGAAAGGATGTAGGTGAAAATGAGAGATAACAGAAATTTCAATAAAAAAAATACAAAACAAAATGGTAATAAACAAAAAAGTAATAAAAAATTTGTCATGCAGAATTCAAGAGGAATGAAACAAAAAGTAAAACCTAACATTCAAAATAATGTTCAAAAAAGCTTAGATAACAAAGAAGAGAATTCTTTTCAAGATCAAATAGAAGGACGTAATTCAGTATTAGAATTATTAGAAACAGGAAAAGATATTAATAAAATATTCATAGAAAAGGGCGAAAAGCATGGTTCTATAAATAAAATAATAGCAATTGCAAAGGATAAAAAAATAGTAATTGTAGAAGTAGAAAAATCAAAATTAAATCAAATGGCTCAAACTGAAAATCATCAAGGAGTAATAGCAATTGTGCCTCCATTTAATTACTGTGAAGTAGAAGATATAATAGATGAAGCAAAACAAAGAAATGAAAAGCCATTTATATTAATCTTAGATGGTATTGAAGATCCACATAATTTAGGTGCAATAATAAGAACTGCAGAAACAGCGGGCGTTCATGGAATAATAATACCAAAAAGAAGAGCATGTAGTGTGAATGG
>CANQXC010000013.1 GCA_947627785.1 uncultured Clostridia bacterium
GTGGATTATTATCTTCGTAACTTAATGTTGCTATAGCTTGTGGATTAGAGTCCAATGTTTTTAAATATGTCCCTGCTGTGCCTATTTTTGTTTTGTTATCGTATGTATATATTATATTTAATAATTCATATGTACTTTCATTATAATCTAATCCTTCTGGAATATTTAATTGATAATTAATATTAACAGATTCACCTGGTAATATTTTATCTTCTGGTAATACAATTTTGTATTTCTTTACCTCACTAATATTTTCTATATTTTCTTGCCATTCACTGCTTTCAGTTTCTATATCTTTATTGTCTGAATAATATATTTTAGTTCCTTCTTTTTGAACATTAACTGCTCCTACAAGATTAGATAGAAATGTATTTTTTATTTCATTTCCATTTTGTTGATATGTTTCTCCCACATCTGGTATTTCACCAATCATTTGTAATTGAGTAATTTCTTCACCATAGTTATTTACTATTGTTCTATTTATATTTACTGTTTTATTTCCACTTTTTAATGGCAAATTTCCTAATGACACATTTGCTTTAGTTGATTCTAATACTTCTTGATTGTCACCATATCCCTCAATTTTACTATATACTAAAACTCCATATTTAGACTTTAAATTAATATTACATTTGGTTTCATATATATCTTGATTTCCATTTTCATTTGTATAATATAAACTTAATTCAGTTTCTTTAGATGGTGTTGCTTTCTTAAAGGTCAAATCAGCTGTAATTATTAATTCAATTCCTTCATTTAAACCTTTAGCATATTCTGTTTGCTCTAAATCAAGTTTTATTTGTATAGCCTTTCTTCCATCTTGTAAATCTACAACAGAATCATCCATTCTTACTATTTCATCATTATCATTATATTTAACTATATTTTTTACTTCTATATTTTCTAACTCACTTGGTAATTCTATTTGTAGAACAGGATTTTTAAATAAGTCATATTTTTCATCATTTGATTTTAAAGTTACACCTATTCTTACATCTTCGTTTTTTTGTAATGTAGATAAATCTGTCTTATCTATTTCTAATTTTGCTTCTGTTATTGTATCTTTTAATTCTATTTTAGTATTTATTTTTTGAATTGTTCCTCTTTCTTGTTCATCTGTTATATCAATTCTATCCTCATAATTTCCTTCAATATTCATAGATATCTCAGAAATTAGTTTCATTACTTGCTTTTCTTGTGCTTTTATAATCTTTTTGTGTTGTAATTTAATTGTACCTGTATTTTCGGTTCCAGTAGTTTTTATTATAATTTCTCCAATATTTTCAGGATAATTAATAATTACATTTCCTGATTCATCTGTTTCTGTTGATGAATTTATTGTTCCTATTGTTTGTAAATCAGAAGATAATATTTCTAAACTTCCATTTTCTCCAAGAATATTTAACACTTGCTCTTTATTTATAGTTGTTGTACTATAAAATACATTTATTACGTTATTTTCACTTTCATTATATGAAGCAGATTCTTTTACATTTATTTCTTGTGCGACATTCTCTAAATTAACATTAATTGATGTATTTGTTTCAAATTCTCTGTCTTTTCCTATATATAAATTTCCTTTATATATTTCGCTTTCTTTATTTTTTGAAGTTACTGTTACTATTGAATCTTTTAGCTCATTCGTTATCACTAAATCTGTCTCTTCCATTGTTTGTTCTTTTTCATCATGGAATGTTAATTTTGTTTGAGAACTTATTGTTTGATTTTCTAAATTAACTTCACTATCATATATAAAAGTTAATATTATTTGCTCATAACCATTTTTCTTCCATAATACTTCATTATTATCGTCTGTTACATAATTTTTCATATTTATATAAATAGATTCATCTTTTTCATTGTAGTCATATTCTTTCATATTATTAAGATTTACTATTCTTTTTATTTCTGGTGTTTGTCCCTCTATTGATGGAATTGAAATAGCTGTATTTATCTCTTTTATTGGATATGAATTTTCTTTTAGTCCAGCTTTTAAATATATTTGTAATATTCTTTTGTCCTCTCCATTTACTTTTGCTATTTTATTTGTAATTACATCCATACTGCTTATTATGTTTTCTGGCGCATTATTGTTGTTTACAATTTTTAATGATACTTCTCTTTCTGCTTGTATATCTATACTTTTTTGTTCTCCATCCAAGTAATCACCTAAAATCTCTATTTTAGTTGGCATAGTTAATAAACTTAGATCTATTTGTTGCTTTACAACAGCTTCTATTGTTACTTCAATATTTGCTTTAGTTCCAGCTTCTATTCGATTTAAGGTTATTTTATTATCTTCTATCTTATTAACATATTCACTAGTAGATTCTTTAAATTTAAAATTACTTTCTTTTAAATTAATTGTTCCAGTGAAATATCCCTCATTTTTCACTTCTACTTCTAAATATAGTGTTTGTGTTTTATCATACGAATCTTCTAGCTCTTTTGCTTTCTCGGCAAAATACACATCAAAGTCCACATTTTTATGGTTTGTTTGTATTGGTGATACTTCCTCCAATGCATAACTTATAATATTTGTAACCATTAAAATGTAGTTAGTTGATAATAAAATTAATAATACTAATAAAGGTACTATCTTTCTTAGTAAATTTTTCTTTTCCATTTACGCTCATCTCCAACATTACAATATTCTTTATATTAATTATAATGTCTTTTTTCATTTTTTCAATATACACATTTTGGCAAATTACTTTAGTGTTTTTCTTTCTCTTTAGGGATTATTAAATATGACACTTATCAGTTCTAATATTAACTTTGCTTTACAATTTTGTTACAAATGTTTTTATACTTTCAATAAAGTAGTCATAAATGGTTAAAATACTTATTTACGTAAGAAAAAGGAACAAATCTTTTTTATGATTTATTCCTTTTTTGGGTTAAATTATTTTTGTAATATTTTTTTCTTTATTAGAACTATTCCTGCTCCTAAAATAGCTAATGTACTAACTGCTATAGATATTATTGTTGCATAATTTCTATTTTCACCAGTTGGTTCTGTAATTACTACTGATTCTGCATTGTCAATTAAATGTAAACTTGATTCATATTCTGTTTTTGTTACATTAAGCATTGAACCTCCATTTTGTTCTGTGCTTGTTATTTCTACTTGGTTGTTTAAATCAAATTCATTTGAATTTGCAAGCATTTTTGAAGCTTGTAATGTAACTGTATTTTCTTCTCCTGCCTTTAATGGTTTTATTAATTCTGAATTATATAGTATAATTTTATCTCCTAATCCTGTAACTCTTTTTGTTTGTATTTCATCATACCAGCTTTGTAATTCTTGTTGTGTCATTTTATAGTATTGGTATTCTTTTGCCATAGATGTTACAGTTCCTCCTTGTATATCTATACTACTTACTTTATCCCTAAATTCTGTTATTGTTAACTTTCCTACTTCACTATTATATACTGATAATTCTTTTGTCACCCATTCATTATCTTGTGTCGCTAATTCATTATCTAAATAATCATACACTCCTTTAGGTGTTATGGTTACTGCATCTCCTGTCTGTTCTCCATAAGTGTAAAATGCTTCTGAAATATAGTCTAATTCACTCTTATTTTTTACTGTTATAACATAATCTACTGTTACCTGTGCACTTTGCATATCTTCACTATCAAGTTCTATTTTTATTCTTCCATTTTCATTTACACTTGGTTGCAAATATACAGCTAATTTATTAGTTTGCCCTTGTAAATTTCCATTTTCATCAAGTTCTGCATTTACTACTTCAACTTCATTTCCAAGTTTAACTTTTATGTTATCTATTTTTTTATCAATTTCTAATGCTTGCCTTGGTCTTTCTGCTATACCAAAATCAATGTTTTTAACTTCATAAACATATCTGTCTCCATTAGATGCCGTAGTTGTTGATTCGTATTCTACTCCAAATTTCATATTTGGTGTTGTTGAATCCATATTAGTAATTTTTTCTCCTGGTTCTATTGGTTCTTTTGATATTTGACTGTCTATAGTTTCTCTTGTTTGATAAGTGTCAGTTGCATCTGTGAATCTTGTATCTACATCTGATTTGTACCATTCTGCATTTGCTACGTTGGTATTATATCTATCTCTACTATATACTGTTCCTTTATATGTTTGTACAGGATGTTCTCCATCTCCCCATGTATATGTTAGCTTATAATCACCTGGTATATAGCCTACAATTAAGAAATCACCAACATCTAATTTTATATCTTCAATATTATTGTCATATACATATTCATAATTTGCTGCTTCACTATCTTCATATTTTTCTGGTATATATACTCCATTGACATTTCTAAATCCATATTTATCATATTGTTCTTCGATAGTCTTTGTCTTATATGGAGCTGTACCACTTCCAGATTGTTCTTCTAAAGTTACTACAACACCTTTAATTCCTATTTCTCCAGCATCATATTGTCCATTTCCTTGTCTTATTTGTCCTGTTAATAAATCATCTGGTGTAGCATCTTCAAATACTTTTCCTCTTACTTGCCTTGCATCAGCTATTTCTAATACTAGACTTGGTGCATTATCTGTATCATCTTCATAAGTTGTCATATCATCTGGAATTGCGTTACCTGGTACTGATTTTTCATCAAATCCTGCATATATTTCTCCTTCTGCATTGAATGTTGAATATGATTGCAATTCTGCAACATTTTTTAAAGTTACATTTCCATTCATTATAGATAATACGGCTTGTTGATTCAACTCAAATTCCAAATATAGTACATTGTTCTGTTGACTATCAATTATAGTATCACTTGTATCAATAATTAATTTTGAATATCCATTTAGATTGTAATTGCTATCATAAGTTACTTTTGCTTCATCTATTAGATCTACAACTTTACGTTGATTGTCTAGATTTTTACCTATTGATTTTAAAGTATATCTGCTATCATAGTAATCTACAACTTTTTGTACTTTTGATTTTAGGTTCGTTGCATTATTTGATATCTGTATCTTATATGTCATATATACTTTTAGATTTCTACTTTCACCATTAGGATCTGGATTAGGGTCAACATATTCTATGTCAGCTTTATAAATAGCCCTTCTATATGTATTTGGTACCACTGCATTTTCAAATTTAACACCTACATTGAATCCATTATTTATTTCATCTCTTACTTGTTGATTTGTTTTAACTTTTTGATTATATTCATATACATGTTGATTTCCATTTATTTTTAATCTAACATTGTCTAAGTCTTTAAATAATGAAACATTAGGTTGCTCTCTTTTATAAACGCCTAGATTGATATATCTTATCTCTGTTTTTCCGTAATATACGATGTTCCTTTATGTCATATTTTGTTTCAATATCGTCTCCTGTACCTTTTGTACTTGCAGTTATTAAACAAGATTCATCATGATTAACTGTTGCTCTATGGTTCTCTGCATCTTTGGTGTAAGATAAGCTATGTTCAGATTTGTCATTTGCATCTATTCTTTTTAATCCTGTATTATTTGTAGCATCTACACTTGAACCATCTATAACACTAAATTTATTATTAAATGTTTGTCTTTCTTGATTATTTTCACTTGCCTTTGAGCCACGATCCATGTCAATTTTTGCCGCTACATTTGTATATGTTATTCCATCATATTCAAATTCTATGTAATATTGGTCTAATATGGTATTCTCTTGAACTGTGTCATTTTCATCATACATTGGAACCATTGGGAAGAAATATTCACCATTTCCATCATTTCCGTCAGATACATATCTATCTAACTTACTAGTTTTTTGGGTTGCTATTAATTCAGCTGGTTCGTTTTCTCCTCTTTTTCTCATTAATCTAACAGTAATATCATTTAATAATTCATCTTTATCGTCTACATAAACGTCAGTTTCATCTTGTTTATATAAATCATTTCTTATAGATTGTTTACTTGTATTTTCATCAATCCATACATATCCTGATAAATCAATAAATATTTCTTTATTTTCTATCATTAAATCTACTGT
The DNA here is from genome assembly GCA_947627785.1 of uncultured Clostridia bacterium. GTDB lineage: Bacteria > Bacillota > Clostridia > TANB77 > CAG-508 > UMGS1781. The sequence continues at coordinate 5,994 of CANQXC010000013.1, forward strand.
TACTTCTTTTTCTACATCTATTACTTGACCTTCTTCAATAAACTTATAATGTTTATCTGGATTTTGAGTTTCAAATGCAGTATATGTTCCTACTAACAAATTATCAACAGTTATCTCTCCATCTGCTTCTCCATCTGCACCTGTAAAAAATTCAGTAGCTAAGTTTATATCATCTGTATAACTAATTTCTCCATTTTCATCACGAACTACATATTGATTAAAATCTTCAAATTTAATTTTAAATCCTACACCATTTAATTTTACTTCATGATTTTCTTTATCTACTTTAATAACTTTTAAATTACCTTTATATCTTTCATTATCTATTTCAAAAATTACTAATGTATCTTTCAATACTTCTTTTTCTTGTGGTTCTGTTATCATTTTATATTTTTCATCAGGATTACTTACTTCTACTGCTAGATAGTTACCTACTGAAAGGTTTTCTATTGTTATTTCTCCATTTTCATCTGTTTCAAATATAGTAGCTTGTTCTTCACTTACATAAGTAATATTTTTATTTTCATCTTGCTTTACGTATTTTCCTGTAATTTCATCTATAAATTTGAATTTTACTCCTTTTAAAAGTAAATCATGTTTGTCTTTATCTCTTTTAATAACCTTCAAACTGCCTTTATATCTTTCATTTTCTATCATAATTGATGCAGTTTGACCTTTGGTTAATTCTATTGGTTGATTTTGTGTTTCTTCATTAAGTATATAATGCTCATCTGGATTTTGAGTTTCAAATGCGTAATATGTTCCTACTAATAAATTGTCAACAGTTATTTCTCCTGCTGCCTCTCCATCTTTTCCTGTGAAAAATTCAGTAGCTGAATTTATATCATCTGTATAACTAATTTTTCCATTTGCATCTCGAACCACATATTGATTAAAATCTTCAAATTTGATTTTAAATCCTACATCATTTAGTTTTACTTCATGTCCATCTTTATCTACTTTAATAACTTTTAGATTTCCCTTATATCTCTCATTGTCTATCTCAAAAACTACTAATGTATTTTTAACTACTTCCTTTTCTTGTGATTCTGTTAGCACTTTATATTTTGTATCTGGGTTATTAATTTCTATTGCCTCATAGTCACCTACTGATAAGTTTTCTATTGTTATTTCTCCATTATTTTCTCCATCTGCTCCTGTAGTAAATATAGTAGCATTGGCTTTATTCACATAACTTATTTCCCCATTTTCATCACGTTTTACATATTTGCCTGTAGTTTTGTCTTTAAATCTAAATGTTACTCCATTTAAAAGTACATCTGGCTGATCCTTATCTCTTTTAATTACTTTTAAACCACCTTTATATCTTTCATTTTCTATTGTAACTGTTTTAGTTTCTCCAACTACTACATTGGTTTCTTTGTTATCTGTATTTAATTTATATTTTGCATCAGGATTATCCACCTCAATTATAGTATATGAACCTACTAATAAATTACCTGTTAATATTTTTCCTAAATTATCACCACTTGTACCAGTTCTAAATACTTTTGCTTGATTTTCATTACCATATGCATGATTACCACTAGAATCTGTATCCAATACGTACTTATTTGTGTCATTATTTTTTATTTTAAAACCAACATTTGGTAATAAAACATTATGTCCATCTTTATCTACTTTAATAACTTGTATTTTTCCAAAAACTTTTAAATTGTCATACTCTTTTTCAAAATCAAAATTATTATAGTCAGTTCCTGGAGAAGTATATATTAAGTTTTGATCCATTCCAACAGAAGATTTAAAAAACCATATTTTTGATTTTTTCACTTCTACTTTGTTTGAAGCTGAGATTTTTATATTTCCACTTGTAACTTTTTCATTAGGAATTAAAATATAAAATTTACTACCTGATGCAATATCACTTGCATTTTGTTGTACTAGTTGTGTTCCCTGCATTTTAGCAACTAAAACATTATTCACTGTGTTATAAGAATTTCCAGTTGCATTTTTTATTTGTACTTTAAATTGTGATATTTTTCCAGAAAATGTCCACTTAAATGGTCCCATTCTTACATAACTTTTATCATTAAATGTAATTTGTTTTGCACTCAAATTATTTTCTTCAGTTGCATCACTAATTGGTTGATTATTTTCTTCAAAGCTATTCATATATTGTACAGCCTGACTGTCTAAACTTACTGGGTCACCTGGAGTACTTCCTGCAAATCCAGCACTTAAACCTGCATGATATTTTCCTACTGTATCTATCCATGTTTTCATAAAAGTCCAAACAGAATGTTTTATTGTATCATGGCCTGCTCCACTTGCTAATATTCCTACTAATCTTGCATTATTGGGATGAACTCTAGTTCCACCATTATAATCTGTTGATTTATTTCCTACAACATCAACTATTGATGCCAATGTATAACTCGTTAGCTGTTGTGGCATATGTTGACCATGCTCTACACAATACATTTTTCCACCACTATGATGATAAAATATATTATCATTAATCAAAACTGTATCACCAACATTATAACTAGGCACATTGCCAGTAGTAAATGTTCCTCTATTTGCTGCTTTTGATATTGTGCTTATTCCTAGAATTGTAGCTAATATAATTATAGTTATTATTATTCTTTTACTTAATTTACTCATATTTATGGCCTCCTTTCCTCAAAAGTTAAATCTTATCTATAATTTTTATTTTTTTATTTTTTTCTATTATTATTGGTACAACAAAAATACCTATAATTGCTACAACAATAAATATAATAATACTATAATATATTACTGCACCTGTTTTAATACTTATTATTATGTCAGCTGATGACATATCATTTTCTCCATTAGCTCTATTTTGTGGTGTTGAATTAGCATCTTTTATTCCTAATTCATTATAATCTTGTGCAATTTCTGCTGTATTACTAATTAATCCTAAATTGCTTTCAGTCATTGTTTTTGTTACTATTAATGTTAGTTCTTTTTCTTCACCTGCTTTAATTTTTTCATTTGCTAATGAAGAATTGTATAAATTATTTCCTGATTGATACCAATCTTTATTTATTTCTGAACTAAATTTAAAATCACTTGGTAAATAATCTACTACTTTTTTCACATATCCTTCAATTTCTCCAACATTACTAATTTTTATTTTGTATTCTACAACAACATTAGTATTATTTAGTATTTTTGAATCTAATTCTATTTTTGCAAAATTTTCATTATTATAGTTTTTTACAGTTGTTCCCTGACTATTTTGAATACTAATTTTACTGATATATTTTTCAAGTTTTAAGTCAAAGTTCTTTAATTGTACAAGTCCAATATTTATATTTCCTATATTGTTATCTTTAACTTGTATTATATCTGTCACTGGTTCTTGTTTCGTTTCATTTCCAATAACTAATTGACCTATCATAACATCTGAATTTTCATTTTCAGCTACACTAGATGCTTTGTATTTCGTCAAATCATATTTAACTTTATCATAATCAAATATTACTACATATTTTCCATTTTTTATTCCACTCAATAGATATGTACCTGTCTGGTCTGTTGTGTCTTGTAAATCACTTCCATCTTTTGCTTTTACTAATTGATTTGTTTCTACATTTAATAGTTTTACTTTGACATCACTTAAAGTTGTCTCTTTTATGTCTTTTCTACCATCTCCGTTTTCATCATACCATGCTATACCAGTGATTGATTTCGTTCCTGTAGCATAATTATTATCTTGTACATTACTGCTTCCTGAGCTATTACTTGATGTTGCATTATTATTGTCATTTTTTCCACTGTTTTCTCTGTTTTCATCATTTTCACTATTTTGATTGTTTGAGTTATTTCCACTATTTTCGTTGTTATTATTGTCTACCATATTATTTTCGTTATTTTCATTGTTGTTATTATTTTCACCATTACTTCCGTTATTCTCATTGCCTTCATTATTATTCTCATTATTCTCATTATTTTCGCTATTTTCATTGTCTTCGTCATCTAAGCTAGGCTCTTGTTCTTCATCTTCATCTGGTAGTTCTGGAGTTACTTCAATAATATGTACAACTTGATTTGTACTTGCAATTACTTTATCTAAAACTGTTGCTTCTGCTTGATTTGTTATTTGTATTGGCTCTTTTGCTTCTTGCTCATTAACAACTGCTGCTATTTTTATATTTGCCTCTTCATTTGCTTCTAATTGCAAAGTAATATATGCATAGTTTTCTTCTGCTACTTGTTGTTCTTCATCATCTTTGGTTATTTTTACTATTGTACATTGCTCTGGTATTTTGTCAGTTATACTAACATTTTCAACTGGTGCATTACTATTATTTTTTACATTTATATTATATTCTATTATGTCTCCTGCTTTTACATATTGATCTTGTGTATTAAATGTCATATATAAACCAATATCATAATTACTTACTACTTCTCTCCATACATTTGAACGATACTCTCCTTCGTTATCTTTAGCAATAGCATAAACATCAATGTTTACTGTTTCACTAATATCTTTAATTTCCGTTGAATAATATATAACTTTTGTTTCACCAGATTTTACAGTTCCTATATTAATTTCTTTGCTAAATTCAATACTTTCAACTTCTACATCTTTACTTACTTCGTTTTCTTCTTGTGATTTTGGTGTTGGTTCAACATTTTCTGCATCTGGATCAGTTAAGTCTTCATCTTTAATGTCTACATCTTTTAGTCCTGTTATTAAATTAGTCTCTAATATTTCCATATTTTTTTCTGGGAAATAAGATTCTACTATTACATTATCTTTATCTATCTGTGATGTGTTCTCTACCATTGCATAGTATTCTATTGTACTAGATGGTGATATGCTAGAACTTCTATCAGTTATTCTTTTTACACTAACACGAATATCTCCAGATTGTGCAATTAAAGAAATTTTGTCTGATTCTTTTACAACATCTTTATATGATATTTTGTAATCACTCTCTATCTTATGTCCTGATACTATATCTTTATTTACTCTTACTTCATATTCTCCTTTTACTGTTTTTCCTGCTTCTATTTTATTTATTTTGGCAGAATAATTTTCTCTTCCTACTTCCTGATAATAACTTGAACCACTATATTCATAATTTGCTTTTGGTTCCACATACACTGTTCCCTCTGGAATATCTGCTGTTACTATAGCATCTATAATATCTTCTGTTCCTTTATTGGTTATTGTTAGAGTATATTTTATTACTTCACCTGCTTTTACTATATCTCCATTTTTTAATTCATCATTACCAACTTTAGCAGATATAGTTGTTTCTGCTATAGGTCCTGTTCCCGTTGTCATATAGATTGTAGATGATTTAACTTTACTTTGCATTCCACTTACAGCATCTACATATAGAACTTCATAATTTGTATTAGATTTTACATTATAATCTAAGTTTTCAGGTATTTCAGCTGTATAAGTTGCAATTACACTTTCTTGAGATTGTAATTCTTCTACTGTAATTAAATATTTCTTAGCATTACTTAAATCTTGCTTGTTCTCTTCCCAACCATTATTTGAATCTAATATATCTTCAGTAGCATTTTCATTATCTGTATAATAAACTCTTATACCGTCTTTATTTTGCGCTGTTATACCACTTAATATTTTGATTTTAGCATTATTTTCTTCACTATCAGATAGGAAATTTCCTATAATTTTAACGTCTTTCATTGTATTTTGTGTACTATTAATTATTTCAATATGTGGATTAATTTGTTTTGCTTCATTCCCTTTTTCTAACATAATTTCTCTTGTTTCATTTTGTTCAACTGTTTCTACTTGTAATTCATTGATTGAATAAATAGTTATTAAATCTGTTGGTGATACTATTTGTATTGGTATTTCTGCAATTCCTTGTGATAATCCTTCATTATATGTTGTTGCATTAGCATTAGTATATGTCATAGTAATTTTACTATCTCTAGTTGATAATTTTCTATTTAGTGTAACATTAGCATTAATAACAACTATTGCTCCTGACAAAGAGCTTTCTGTATAATTTGTCTGTCTTCCTTCTAATTCTATTGTTAATATATTTCCCTCTAATAAATAATTTTTTATTTTTAATTCTTCATTATACAAAAGATTAACACTATTTATTACTATACTTTCTGATTCTTCTGGTAAAGCTATTTTTATAACTGGATTTTCATATAAGTCATATTTTTCATTTGATGTATTTAAAATAACTTTCATCTCAATGTCATTTCCTACTACTGTTGACAAATTATTCTTATCAACTTCTAATGTTGCATATGTGATTGGTTCTTCTAATTTTATATCATTTTGTAACGAAGTAGTTTGTTCTCCTGATTGGTTATATGTTTCAGAAATATTTGTAACAATACTTGTAGCATTTTTTACTATTTGCTTTTCTGAATTTGTTATTTCCTTAATATGGTTAAATTCAATTCTTCCTTCTTTTGATGGATTTTGAATTACTATATCAAGCGCTTTTACTCTCGCTTCTTCATAATTAATTACAACATTTCCATTCTCATCTGCTTGTGTATTTTTATCTATTACAGCAATTAATTGTGTTCCATTATAGATTTGTATTTTTGAATCTTCATTTGATAACATTTTATCAATTTTTGATTTTGCAATATATGTTTTTGTATAATAAGTATTGCTATCGATTGTAGCACCATTTACTAAATAATTAGTTACATCTTCTTTTACTCTAATATCATTAGCAGCTTTTATTAAATTAATGTCTACCTTTGTTTTAGTTGATATTTCACGATTTATTCCTGCATATAAGTTACCTTTATATATGCTATCTTCATCATTATCAGTTTGTATTTCAACAACAGAATCTTTTTGCGTGTTATCTAAAACTAATCTTGTAATATCATCTTGGATTTCAGTTTCATCTGCTAATGTTAATGTCTGGTTTAAAGTAATTTCATTTCCTTCTATATCAACATCTTTGTTATATATATAACTAATAACTACTTCTTCTTGTCCTTGTTTTTTCCATGAAATGTTGTTATTTTGTGTGTTTTCATTTTTTAAGTCAATTACAATCTTTTTATTGTCACTTTGGTATTTATAACTATTCATATTATTATAATTAACTTTAGCTACTATTTTAGGATATTTGTTATCTATTTCTGGTATAGAAATTTCAGAATGAATACTCTTAATTGGATATGTATTATCTACTAATCCTAATTTTAATTTTACTTGAATTACTCTTACATCTTCATTATCTATTTTTAAGATTTTGTTTGTAATAATACTCATTTCACTTATTATATTATCTTTATTTATATTATTTACTAATTTTAAAGTAACATTTTTATTTGCTTTAATTGATATATCTTTTTCCGTATTATCACGATAAATTCCTTCTAAAGATATTTCACTTTGCATGTCTAATAAACTTATATCAAGAATATCATCCTTTAGTGGTTCTATGCTAACTTCTAATTCTACTGTTTCACCTTGAGATATTCTATTTAAATTTATCGTATTTTCATTCATATTATTAACATATTCGTTTTCTACTCTTAATATTTTAAAGTTTGTTCTTTCAAATTTAATATTTCCATTGAAATATCCCTCTTTTTGAACTTGTAACTGTAAATATAATTTTAAATCTGTATCTGTTGTTTGTTTTTCTAATACAGTTACTTTTTCTCCATTTGCATTTTTAAAATATGCTCCAAACTTTACATTGTCATGATTTGTACTAATGTCATCTGCAGCATAACTAAAAAAACTTTTTCCAATAAATATAAAATTTGAAATAGTCATACTTAGTATTAATAATATTACTACACCAATTTTTAACATTTTATTTTTCATAAGCTCCTCCTTAATAATTGGTACCATGTATTAAATATTTACATATACCGAAGATATTTTTTATGTTTCGCTAAAATATATTTATTTTATAACATACTCATCTATTATTCATTATAACCTTTTTTTTTGCTTTTTTCAATGTTTTTATGTAAAAATTTAACTTTTTATGTAACTTTTTGTTACAATCCACAATTTATTATAGTTATTCACAAAATTAAAGTTTTTACATATAATAAAATATACCTTACATATAATATATATAAACAGGGGTGATATATATGAATGAAAATTTTAATATTAATGAAAATACAATGAACCAAATAAAAAATATGGTTGATAATGGGAATATTGCTGATGCAATTTCACAAATTTCTCCAGAAATGATTCAAAATTTTTCTAAAATAATTAATAATAATGAACAATCAAAATCAGAAAAAACTACTACAAGTTCTTCTAATAATGAAGGTTTTGATTTTTCCAACATAGACATCAATATGGTCATGAAATTAACATCAGCTATGAATAAAATGAATAATAAAAATGATCCTAGAACAAATTTATTGCAGTCCTTAAAACCATATTTAAGAGATAGTAAAAAAGAGAAACTAGATCAGTATGTAAACTTACTCAACGTCACTAAGATTGCAGATATTTTGAAAGAAGACAAAAAGGAGAATCAGCATGAATAGATTTCCTTTTCCAGGATATTCTTATAATTATTACAAATATTATCCTAAATACACTAATCCAAATACTTTGTCATCTAAAAATAATACAATAAATACAAATGAAGTAAAAAACGATACACATAAAAAATCACCTAAATCTAGTCC
>CANQXC010000014.1 GCA_947627785.1 uncultured Clostridia bacterium
CACAACAGTATCAATTGTAATAGTAACATTATCTTCTGTAATAACACCTTGTGGTGGTATATCCATTGTTTGTTCTTTTAAACTTACAACACTACGAACATGGTCAATAAATGGAATAATTATTGTAAGTCCTGCATCTGCTATTTTATGAAATTTACCTAATCTTTCAATAACGTAAACTTCAGCTTGTCTTACGATTTTAATAGATTTAAATGCTATAATTAAAACGATAATTAAAAAAATAATTAAAAATGGCATATAAATTACCTCCTATAAAATTTTATTTTTTAAAACTAATTACTAAATTATAATCTAAGCAATAATTTCTAACTTTTAATGTATTACCTAAGCGTAATATTATTTTTCTATTTAAGAAATTATTTTATTGCTTCTACTTTAGGTTCTACAATAAGTTTAACACCATCAATTTGCTTAATTTCAACTTTAGTTCCTTTAGCAATGTTACTATCTGATTTTGCTGACCAAATTTCTCCATTAACTTTTACTTGCCCTGTTGCTTCTAAATTATCTATATCAGTTGTTACAATTCCAATTTTACCAATAAGACCAAAAGCGTTTGTTGCAACAGAATTACCTTTATCAATATATTTATTAACTAAAGGCTTTGTAAGTGGGATGAGAATAACAGAGGAGATTACAAAAACTGCAGTTTGAATTAATATACTATCAGTAAAAAAGCTTGTAAGCATTGCAAGTATACTACCTATACCTAACCAGAAAATTAAAAATCCAGTTGTTGCAATTTCAACAATAAAGAAAATACCAGCAGCAATTAACCATAAATACCACAACATAAAATACCTCCTTCAAAATAACCTCAATTACTATTATACTATAAAAGATGTAGAAAATAAAGTTATTTGGTAAAAATTATGTAAATTTTGATAATATTTTATATTATTGTGAAACAATCCTACTTTATAATATTTATGCAAAGGTGTTACAAATATATTACAGAAATATAAATTAAACTTTTTTATAATAAAAAACATACATGATAACATTAATTAAAGATTGTGAAAGAGTACTTAAGTGAGCTTTTTGATTTAGAATAAAAAAACTAGTTTAAATTAGAATAAAAAAACTAGTTTAAATTTGTTAATTTACAAAACTTAAACTAGTTTTAAAAAAATTAATTGTCGATAATAACTTTAGCAATTTTATAAATTAAATCCATTTTTTCTGGTGGACAATTTTGAAATAAATCGCTAAAAGCAGTTGTTAAATATGAATGAGATTCTGATAAAGCTCCTTGCAAAATTTCACCTTCTGAAACATCTAATAATGCACAAATTTCAGATAATCTTTTTAAACTAAGATTAGTAGAGGCACATTCAATTCTACTTATATAAGGAACTGAAACATCAAGCATTTCAGCTAATTTTTGTTGTGTTATTTTCTTATTAATTCTTGCTTTTTTTAATCTAACACCTATGATACTATAATTTAGAGACATAATTACTAACATTCCTTTCTTTTCAAACATATTCTCCTTTTGGTTTAATATAGCATTACATAGTAAAATTTTACAGAAACAGAAAAGTAAATATTTACTCGTGGTAAATATTATTTGAAGAAAAAGAAAAAAATATACATATTATTGACTATTTTCGACTTTTGATATATTATATAAAAATCAGAAGAAGATAAAGGAGCAGATTTAAGAGTATGTATTTAAAGAGATTAGAAATGCAAGGTTTTAAGTCATTTGCAGATAAAACAGTGTTAGAATTTATGCCAGGAATAACAACAGTAATAGGACCAAATGGCTCAGGAAAAAGTAATATATCAGATAGTATTAGATGGGTTCTTGGAGAACAAAGTATAAAATCATTAAGGGGAAACAAATCTGAAGATGTAATATTTGCAGGAACACAAAATAGAAAGTCATTAGGATTTGCGGAAGCTTCTATAGTTATAGATAATACAGATGGAAAGTTACCAATAGAATATGGAGAAGTAGTAGTTACAAGAAGAATCTTTAGAAATGGTGAAAGTGGTTATTTTATAAATAAAACGCCATGTAGATTAAAAGATGTTCTAGAACTTTTCATGGATACGGGAATTGGAAAAGACGGATATTCAATAATTGGACAAGGAAAAATTGATGAAATTCTTAGTAACAAATCAGAAGAAAGAAGAAATATTTTTGAGGAAGCAGCAGGAATTGTAAAATATAGAGCAAGAAAGAATGAAGCAGAAAAGAAATTAGAGCAAACAAAATTAAATTTACTAAGAATAAATGATATATTATCAGAGGTAGAAGCAAATATTGAACCATTAAAAATTCAATCTGAAAAGGCGAAGAAATATCTAAGTTTAAGAGATGAATTAAAAGCGATAGAAGTAGGTCTATTTTTATATAACATAGATAATTACAAGCAAAAATTACAGGAATTAGCTAAAGATATAGAAACTATTAATGCTCAAAAATCAGACGAAGAATCTAAAATTTCAGTATTGCAAAATTTAAAGGATAATTTAAAATCAGAGCTAGAAGAGGTTATATTAAAAATAGAAGAAACACAAAATCTTGGTTTTGAAAGCGAAAAGAAAATTGAACAAATAAATTCAGAAATAAATGTTCAAACAGAAAGAATTTCAAATAATAATCAAAATCATGAAAGAAATTTAAAAGAAATAGAAGAATTACAAAAAAGAAATGAAGAGATAATTGAGGAAAAAGAAAATAGAATACAAAAGAAGGATAATTTATTAGCAAATAGAGAAAAATTCATAAAAGAATTGGAAGAAAAAGAGAAAAATTTAAGTGAATTAACAAGCAAGTTAACAGATGAGGAAAAAAAATTTGAGGAAAAGAAAAAACAAGTAGAACAGAATGTGGAGCTAAAATACAAAAATAAAGAAGATATAAATACAATAGATATAAATAATGAAAATTTAAGAAAACGCAAAAAAACAGTAGAAAATGAAACTGCAGATACAATATCAAAACTAGATGAAAAAAGAATGATAAAATCAGACTTATTAAAAACATTTAATGAGAAAGAAAACAAAAGAAATGAATATAAGAAAAGATTAGAAGAAATAAAAACAAAGAGAGAAGAAGCAACTAGTAAAATAAAAGAGTATGAAGAAGATTTAAACAAGCTAACATCAGAATTAAGAATAAAAGACTCTAAACAAAAATTCTTAAGTGAAATGGAGAAGGAAAAAGAAGGTTATTCAAGAACAGTAAAATCTATTTTATTAGAATGTGAAAAAAACAGCAAATTAAATGAAGGTGTAAAAGGAGTTTTAGCTAACCTTATTTCAGTACCAGAAGAATATCAAACAGCAATTGAAACAGTTTTAGGAGCAACGCTTCAAAATATAGTTACAGAAACAGAAGAGGATGCTAAAAAATTGATAGAATATCTAAGAAAGAATAATTTAGGTAGAGCATCTTTTTTACCTATTGCATCTGTAAAGGGTAAAAAATTGGACAGGTTAGTTAAAAATGCGCTAGAAGGTGTAATAGGTGTTGCATCAGATTTAATAAAAACAGATAAAAAATATGAAGGAATAATTTTAAATTTATTAGGAAGAACTGTAATAGTAAAGGATATGGATACAGCTATAATCCTAGCAAGACAAAATAGCTATAGCTTTAGAATAGTAACTTTAAAAGGAGATATAATAAATCCAAGTGGTGCAATTTCAGGTGGTTCAGTATCTCAAAAATCTGCAAGTATAATAGGAAGAACAAATCAAATAAAAGATTTAGAAAACCAGATAGCAGATTTAAATAAAGAAATAGAAGAAATTACGAAGGAAAAAGAAGATTATGAAAATAGTATAAAAGATTTATTAGAAGAAGTAGCTATGCTAGAACAAACAACACAAGAGATTGAGATAGAATATGCAACTGAAAAACAAAGAATAGAATCACTATCAGAATCAATTTTAAATTTAGAAGAAAAACTTGAAAATTTAAAAAAAGAAAAACAAGATATTGAAAATAACATTAAGAATAATGAAGAATCAAAAATGCAAATAGAAAAAGGAAATATAGAACTAGAACAACAAACAGATGCATTAAATAATGAAATACAAGTATTTGCAGAGAAAAATAAAGAAAATCAGAAATATATAGATGATTTGAATTTTGATATAACTAATTTAAAAATATCTGTAAGTTCATTTGATGAAAGTAGCAATTCAATGGAAGAAATTTTACAAAGAATTGAAACAGAACTTAAAAATAATATAAGTAAAATAGAGAGTGAAAAAGAGCAATCAACCAAAATGCTGGAAGAAAATAAAAATTTAACACTAGCAATAGAAGAGGCAAAGAAACAGATAGAGCAAATTAGATTAAAAGTAGATACAAGTTCAGAAGAAATAGAAAAGTTAAAACAAGAAAAGGCAAGTAAAAATTCTGATATAACAAAAACCGAAAGTGAGATTGAAGAAAAATATTCTATAATAGAAGAAATAAAAAATCAAGCAAATAAGCTAGAGGTTAAAAAATCTAAATTTGATGTAGAATTAGAACAAATAATAAACAAAATGTGGGAGGATTATGAGGTTACTCCAAACAATGTTACAGAATATAAAAAACCAGATAATGTTCAAGAGACATCTAAACAAGTAAAAAAATTAAGAGATGATATAAAAGATTTAGGAAGCATAAACGTAGATTCAATAGAGGAATACAAACAAACAAAGGAAAGATACGATTATATGTGTGAGCAAAGATTAGACTTGGAAAATTCTAGTAATAAGCTAAAAAAAGTAATTCAAGATATGACCAAAATAATGAAGGAGCAATTTGAGAAGCAATTTAATATTATAAATAAAAATTTTGGTGAAGTATTTAAAGAGTTATTTGGAGGAGGAAAGGCAGAACTTAAACTTACAGATGAGGAGGACATACTAAACTGTGGCATAGAAATAGAGGTTCAGCCACCAGGAAAGAAGCTTCAAAATATGAGCTTATTATCAGGAGGAGAAAGAGCTTTCACTGCTATCGCATTATTATTTGCAATATTAAAAATAAATCCAGCACCATTTTGCGTATTAGATGAAATAGAAGCAGCACTTGATGATGTAAATGTATATAGATTTGCAGATTATTTAAAGAATTTCACAAAAACTACACAGTTTTTAGTTATAACACATAGAAAAGGAACTATGGAAGCGGCAGATTCTGTATATGGTATAACTATGGAAGAGAGTGGAATAAGTAAATTGCTTTCAATGAAATTGGCAAATGTGCAAAACTAATACTAATAAAAATGAACTTTTGTTTGACAAACTAAAGAATGTATGATATCATATAAAAAAATTTATGGGAGATGGTTATAAATGAGAAGAAAAGACCCAAATGAATTAAATAAAAGAGAAAAGGCAATACTAAAATTTATTGAAAAACAAGTAAAGGAAAACGGTTATCCACCATCAGTTAGAGAAATAGGAAAAGCAGTAGGTCTAAGTTCTACTGCAACAGTTCATACATATATAACAGGCCTTGAAAAAAAAGGTTATATTAAAAAAGAAAATCAAAAAGGAAGAACATTAAAATTATTAAAAGGTGGATTAGAAGGTCAACAAAAAATAGAGGAAAAACCTGTATATAGTGGAAAAGAATTAGTAGATGTTCCAGTTGTAGGAAAAATAACAGCAGGTGCTCCAATTTTAGCAGTAGAAAATATAACAGATACTTTCCCAATACCAGTAGATTTCATAGGAAATAGCGAAAGCTTTATGCTTACAGTTAGAGGAGAAAGCATGATAGAAGCTGGAATTTTAGATGGAGACTATATATTAGTAAGAAAACAAGATATAGCAAGAAATGGTGAAATAGTAGTGGCATTAATTGAAGATGAAGCAACTGTTAAAACTTTTTATAAAGAAAAAGACCATATACGTTTGCAACCAGAGAATCACACAATGGATCCAATAATAGTACCAGATTGCAAAATACTTGGAAGAGTTTGTGGAGTGTTTAGAAAGATGTAAAACTGGTTATACTATATTTAGAGGTGTGTTATATGCAAAAAGATAAAAAAATTCCAAAAAAGGAAGATACCACTAAATATGGTGAATTTGTATGTTCAACCTATCATTGGCTACCAGTTGAGAAACAAAAAGAACAAGCCAAAAGGATGGATGATGTTACAAAGAAAGAAAAATAAGAATATGAAGAAAACTGTATTTTAAAGTGAGTCTAATTATTAAGCATATAGTTTAATAATTTAGGCTCACTTTTTAATTTACAGTTTAAATTTAGAATTGTTTTTTGATTCACAGTTTAATAATACATTAGGCTTGTTTGTCCATGAAAATTACAATGTCCTTAATAAGAGCGAAGCAATTATCTAATTGTTGTTGACTTATATTTTTAACTCTTTTAATTAGAGCTTCATTTACAATATCTTCTCTACCTAATAAAATATAATCAGTTGAGACATTTGCTTTTTGAGAAAGCAAAATAATCTTTTCAACAGATAGGCAATTTTCTCCATTTTCAATTGAACATAAATACTGTGGAGTTATGCCTAAAAAATTTGCAAATTCATTTTTATTCATATTTAAATTAGTTCTTATAATTTTTATTCTTTTACAAATTTCTTCCTTCATATAACACCCTCCTTTTTGATAAATTTTAAATTTTACAAATTAAAGTAAAAAATAACTGGGTTTATATATAATTTAAAATTAAAATTCAAATACAATTATTTATTAAACTCATTTGTAAAGGTTTAATTATATTCTAATTTTAGTACATAAAGAATTTAATCAAATAATAAAAAAAGATAGTAAAAAATGAGAAAAATGCAGTTTTTTGTAGTATTTTGTCTAAAAATATGATATATTTGAAGATAAAGATTTAAAAAATAAGGGAGGATTTTACTTATGAATAGAAATAAACCTATTACTATCTTATTAGTTGAAGACGATGAAAATGATTGTCTAAACATGAAAAACTATGTAGATTCAAGAGAAGATGTAAAATTAGTTGATATGGTAAACTCACCAGAAAAGGCAATAGAATCAATAAAAACGTACCTTCCAGATGCTATTATTTTAGATATAGAATTAAATAATGGAGAAGGTTCAGGATTAGAAGTTCTAAATGCTATAAAAACAATGAATTTGGATGTAAAGCCAATAATTGTAATAACAACTAATATATCATCTAAAACAGTATATACATATGCTCACGAAAATGGTGTCGATTTAATTTTTCATAAATTAAAAGATGATTATTGTGCAGATTTAGTAATAAGAAATATTTTGTTATTAAATGAGATGGCAATTAGTACAAGACAAGAGAATAAGGAAAACATTAATCAAACAGAAAGTTTAAATGATTATAGAAATAGGATATCAGAAAGAATTAATAGAGAATTAGATTTAATAGGAATAAGCTCACACTTAATTGGAAGAACATATATACATGATGCAATATTGTATATATTGGAAGACAGTCAAGATAAGGAAAATGTATTCTTACATTTAGCAAAGAAATATAAGAAGGGTAACAGTACAATAGGTCGTTCAATACAGACTGCAATAGAGCATGCATGGAGAAAATCATCAATAGACGATTTACAAAAATATTATACAACAGCAGTAAATTATAACACAGGTGTTCCAACACCAACAGAATTAATATACTACTATGTAGATAAAATAAAAAAGTCATTATAAAAAAATAATTATGTTTACTCAAACATTCTAAATCACAATACTACTTAAAATAAACGTTTTAAGTAGTATTTTTTTATTATAAACAAAAGATTTGACATGAAAATTGGAAACAGAAAAGAGGTGATTTAGAATGTGGGACTGGCTAAAGGAATATTTAGATTATTTAACTAAGATGTTAGGATAATATAGTAACAGACTAAGAAAGTAAAATCAAGGGAAATATTTAAATTATATAATATTTTCCCTTGATTATTTTTATATTATAAAATATAATTTATGTATTAAAAATATATAGAAGGGGTATTAAATGTTAATAAGGTTTTTAATTAATTTTATCAAAATAAGCAGTTTTAATTTTGGTATAGGTTTTTCCATAATAAAAATGAAAAATTATAATAGAATTAAAATAAAAGAAAATTTTATTATTATTTCTATTAATATATTAATGTCTTTATTATATTCGTATATGTATAGTTGTATTTGGACTAATAATTTACATCCAATAACAAATTTGCTTTGCTATATTTTATACAGTGTAATTTATATATATATTATTAGAATTCCATTTCCTAGAGGAATAATTTTATGTATAATTTCTATTACGGTTACATTTTTAACTAAGATTTTTGCAATAAATATAATGTTTATTGCTATGAAATTGCATATATTAAATAGTGAAATATTAGAGATTATTAGTGTATCAATAATTCAGCTTGTATTATTGTATTTATTCTTCAAAATCAGAAGGTTTAAGGATGGAATTTCTTTCCTAAAAGAAAATCTTGATTATAAAGAAACAGATACTTTAGGGTGGATTATAAGCATATTAATTATATTGTCAATTATAATACTTGTTGCTATTAAAGAATATTCGACTAAATTATTAATGATATTTATAATTAATATAGGAGGTATATTAATGTTTACATGGATTCGCAAAAGTATAACTAAGCATTACAAACAAAAGATGAAAGACAGAACAGTTGAGCTTCAAGCAGAGCAATTGCAAGAAAAGGACAAGACAATAGACGAATTAAGAGAAGAATTATCAGATGTTCTAAAACTAAATCATAAATATAATCGTAGAATATCTGCAATGGAGAAAGCAGTAAGTAAACTACAATTCAATGAAGAATTTGCAAATGAAAATGCAGACATTATAGAGCTAGTGCAAAACTTATCCAAAGAGTATAAAGATGAACTAGCGGTAATTGAAGAAAAGAGAGGTCTACCTAAAACAGAAATATTTAGTTTGGATAATTTGTTAGAATATATGAATGTAGAAATGAAGAAGGACAAAATAATATTTGACTTAAAGGTAAACTGTAATGTAAAAGATATTGTAGATAATGCTATAAAACTAAACAGACTAGAAACCTTACTATCAGACCATATAAATGATGCAATAATTGCTATAAATCATAGTGATAGTAAGAATCGTAAAGTAAAAATTGTATTTGATAAAGTAGATGAAACATATGAAATTAAGATATATGATACTGGTATAGAATTTGAGATAGATACTCTTCTAAAACTTGGAATTGAACAAGTAACAACACATAAAGATTCTGGTGGTAGTGGAATAGGTTTTGTTACAACATTTGAAACACTAAAAGAATGTAAAGCAAGTTTAATAATTGAGGAATATAAACCAAATGATGAAGATTATACTAAATGTATAATGATAAAATTTGATGGAAGAAACGAGTATAAAATAATTTCATATAGAGCAGATGAAATAAGAGAGCAAAACACTAGAAACATTTTAATTTTAAATTTACAAAGCTAATATATTCAGAAAATTCCAAATAAAAATTAAATAAAAAAGTCATAATAATTACTTTTCCCTAATATACATTAATTAAAGTTTATAGTACAAACGTTAATTATGGGAGGTAATTATTTTTATGGAGAATTTGGAAATATATGAGGATATTAAAGCAAGAACAGATGGTGATATATATGTTGGTGTAGTAGGTCCAGTAAGAACAGGAAAATCAACATTTATAAAGAATTTCATGGATTTACTTGTTATACCAAACATTGAAAACACCTATAAAAAAGAAAGAGCAAGAGATGAACTTCCACAAAGTGCTGCTGGAAGAACAATAATGACCACAGAGCCGAAATTTGTACCAAATGAAGCTATTGAAATAACCATAGGAGAAAATTTAAAATTAAAAACAAGACTAGTAGATTGTGTAGGCTATTTAGTAAATAATGCTTTAGGTTATATGGAGGAAGATGTACCAAGAATGGTAAAAACACCATGGTCAGAAACAGAAATTCCATTTGAAGAAGCCGCAGAAATAGGTACAAGAAAAGTTATTACAGAACACTCAACAATAGGCATACTAGTAACAACAGATGGAAGTATAACAGAAATACCAAGGGAAGATTATGTAGAAGCAGAAAGTAGAGTTGTAGCAGAATTAAAGGCATTAAATAAGCCATTTGTCATAGTTTTAAATACGAATAATCCATATGGAGAAGGTACTCTTTCACTTGCAAAAGAACTAGAAGAAAAGTATGGTGTATCTGTAATACCAACAGATTGTACCAATTTAAATACAGATGATATAAACAACATATTTGGAAGAATATTATATGAATTCCCAGTAGAAAGAATCAATATAAATTTCCCAGGTTGGGTAGATGGTTTAGATTATGAACACAGCTTAAAACAAGAATTATTCAAAGAAATAAAAGAAGCCTTTAAAGATATTAAAACAATAAAGAAAGTAAATAGTGGTGTAGAGAAGATAAAGAAAACAGAAATAATAGTAAAAACAATGATAGACAAAATAGATTTAGGAACTGGTGCAGTAACAATAGATGTACAATTAAATAATAATTTATTCTATCAAATATTAACAGAGTTAACAGGAATCGAAATGAAAAATGAAGCAGACTTATTTACAAGTATAAATAATTTATCAAAAATAAAAAAGGAATATGATAAAGTTGCAGTGGCATTACAAGAGGTTAAGCAAAAGGGCTATGGAATTGTTATGCCAGGAATGGAGGAGTTAATTTTAGATGAACCAGAAATAGTAAAACAAGGTTCTAGGTTTGGAGTTAAATTAAAAGCAAGAGCACCTTCAATACATATGATAAGAGCAGATATAGAAACAGAAGTATCACCAATAGTTGGAAGCGAAAAACAGTCAGAGGAATTAGTAAATTATTTATTATCAGAATTTGAAAATGATCCAATAAAAATATGGGAATCAAATATCTTTGGAAAAAACTTACACGAACTAGTAAATGAAGGTTTACAAAATAAACTTTATAGAATGCCAGAAGATGCACAAGGAAAACTACAAGAAACATTGGAAAGAATAGTTAATGAAGGCAGTGGAGGATTAATCTGTATAATATTATAATACAAATTAAGGAGGTCTTATGTTTTTAGTATTTAAGAAAGATAAAATAATGGCATTTGCAGTAGCGTGTTGTACAGTGTTTGCATTATTTTTAATGACATCGTTATTTACAAAAGTACCAGAAAGTACAATAGAAACAATAGCAACCCGGAAAAAAACTCCCAATATATAGTGTAGATACTGATGAAGCAAAAGTTTCTTTAACAATAAATTGTGCATGGAATGCAGATGATATAGATAAAATATTAGAAACATTAGAAAAGGAAAATGTAAAAGTTACATTCTTCATGGTTGGAGATTGGATAGAAAAGAATGAAGAGGCAGCAAAAAAAATAAGTGATGCAGGTCATGAAATAGCAAACCATTCATATAATCACCCACATGTAAATAATTTAAGTTATGACGAGAATATAGAGCAAATAAATAAATGCTCTGATTTAATAAAAAAAATAACGGGAAAGCCAAGTACTTTATATAGAGGACCATATGGAGAATATAATGATACAGTAATTCAAGCAGCTGAAGATACAAATCATTTTGCTATACAGTGGTCTATAGATACATTAGATTATAATGCATTAACAGGAGAGCAAATGTGGGAGAGAATAGAACCTAAATTGGAAAATGGAAGCATAATTTTAATGCACAATGGAACAGAAAATACTGCAAACAGTTTGGAACAAATTATTACAAACATAAAGAATAAAGGATTTGAAATTGTACCAGTATCAGATTTAATATATAAAGAAAACAATACTATAGATAGCAATGGAGTTCAACACAAACAATAAACGAGGATTAATATCCTCGTTTTTATTATTTTTTATCTGGCAAAAATTCCAATAGTTCAGAAATCTCACAGTTAAATGCCTTACATATGTTGTCTAATTGCTTAATATCTATTCTTCTTATTTCTTCATAATACATTTTAGAAATTGTGGCAGGTCGTATATGAGTAAGTTCTGCTAAAGCTTTTTGTGTCATCTTATGTTCACCTAATAAATTAGAAAGTTTAATTTTAATCATACGTAATACTCCTTCCATACTGAAATATGTAGTATTTTATCATTTCTTGTCGAAAAATAACACAGTAACACTAGAATATAACGATAAACGTAATAAAAAGTTGCCCAACAGTAAAGAAAATGCCATAATAATGCAAAAAAACAGGAAAATATGAGGTATAAATTAATTAAATACAGCAATAATATATGTATGAAAATTGAAAAATTCAGAAATATTATGAACAGGGGAGAAAATGTTAAAGAAAATATTAGTTGGATTAATTGCTGGAATGATTAGTGGTTTATTTGCAGCAGGAGGAGGAATGATAGTTGTTCCAGCGCTAATTCATATATTTAAATTAGAAGATGCAAAAGCACGTGCTACATCAGTTTTTGCAATATTGCCAATGGTAGTTGCAAGTGGAATATTCTATTACAAAAATGATTTTGTTGATTGGAATCTAGGAATAAAATGTGCAATAGGTGGAATAGTAGGAGGCATAATAGGAGCCAAACTATTAAAAAAAATATCAACAAAAACTTTAAGGATATTATTTATAATATTTTTAGGATATACATCAATAAGAATGATTTGTGCATGAAAGGATAAATTATGTGGGAGACTATAACAGGTTTAATATCTGGAACTATTAGCGGAACAGGAATGGGAGGAGGAACAATATTAATACTTGTTCTTTCTATTTTTTTAGGTGTAGAACAACACACGGCACAAGCAACTAATTTAGTGTTTTTCGTACCTACATCAATATCTGCGATAATAGTTTCAATAAAATCAAAATTAATTGAATGGAAAATAGGCACAACTATAGCAATAAGTGGGATAGTAGGAGCGATAATTGGTGCAAACATATCTGCTACATTAGAAGTAAATAAATTAAAAAGATTTTTTGGAATTTTTTTAGCACTAATTGCTATATATGAGATTTATTCATTAATAAAAGAGTATAAAAAGTCAAAAAAGGAAGATAATATAAAAGAAAAATAATTTTTTATAAGAAGAGAGTTTAATGTAAAAGTAGTAAAATTCAATTGTAAAGTAAATAATAAAACATTTATTAAACTTATTCTTCAAGAAAGGATTGGTAAAATATGAAACTAGTAAAAGGTATAATAATAGGTTCTGCAGTAACAGCTGCTGCATATATGATGTGTTCTGAAGGAATGATAAACACAAGAAAAATGATGAAACAATGTAGAAAATGGGCAAGTAAAATGGGAATGAACTAAATTGTTTTGTAGAAATGTAAATTTATAAAAAATAGACTAGATTATTTGAATGTTAAAAGAATTAAAAATTAAATTACTAGATAAAAAATAAAAATTCTTTAGCTTGTTTGTCTAACGTCGAGTTTGCTTGATGTTTATGTATTGCTTGTAGAATTTTTATTTTTTTATCTGTTAATAATCTTTACATTTTAAAATTTTATAAACTTGTAAATTGCCTCTGCAAATCCACCCTTCTCAACAGGATTTATAGTAGTATAATTAGCAACTTGTTTTAATTCATCATAAGCATTAGCAACTGCAACACCAACTCCGGGCATTTTTTACCATATCAAAATCATTCAAATTATCTCCAATAGTAAGCATCTCATCTGTTTTTATATTTAAATATTCACCTAATATTTTAAGAGCAGTATTTTTATTTACATTCTTAGGTGTTACATCTATATACTCATATTCCTTATCTATAATGTAATCTTTAAAATTTCCAAATTTGCGAATAGTAGTAGCAGAAACATCTAATTTATTAAGAATTTCATTTTTTACCTCAGCAGTAGATGTATTACTTGAAATTACTAATTTACATACTTGAACATCATGATTAAGTATATATTTTTTTATATCATCAACTATTTGAAATTTCATAGAGGTCTCAGATTTAGTAGATGTTTGTAATCTATAATTCCTTAAATCTAAATAAAGAAGTTCTTCTGTTATTACATCTTTATCAGTATAAACATGAACATGCAAATTATGTTCTTTTGCAATATCAATTGCATCTAATATTTCAGATTTTTTAAGTAAATTTTTGTAAATTTCTTTTCCTGTTCTTAAATCTATAATTTGATTTCCATTACCAAAAATACCAAAAGACGCTTTAATTATTGAACATGTCTGTTTAATTATAGGATATGTTTTACCTGTACAAATTACAAAATTCATATTTTTATTGTTTAAATCTTCAATTGCCTTAAAGTTGTTTTCGTAAATATAATTATTCTTATCTATAATAGTGCCATCAAGGTCGCTAGCAACTAGCTTAATCAT
>CANQXC010000015.1 GCA_947627785.1 uncultured Clostridia bacterium
ATTGCATTTATAACTGGATTATATACAATATACATCTCGTCTATAAATTCCATAAACTCTGGATTAAATCCTTTTTTGAATTTATAAATTCCATGTTGTGGGTCCTTTTCACTCCTAAAACCTGCTATTCCTCTAAAATCATACCAATCACACTTATTTTTTAAACCTAATTTTATCATTTCCCATTGTAATAAATAATTTGGCATTAAATTTCTATGTTTATTTGAACTGCCTCCATATAAGTACCATACCTTATTTCCATATATAATTGGAAATACTGCCGCAATTGGCTCATTTTCATACTCTGCAATAAATATCTTTACATGCTTAGGAGTTAGCTCATCATATATTTTTTCAAAATATGAAAGTGAGCGGATAAAGAACACATCTCTTGAACCTGTTATTTTCATTATTTCATGGAATGTTTTTAAATCTTCTCTTTTGCCTTCTCTAATTGTTACTCCTTTCTTCATTGCTAGTCTTATGTTATATCTTGTTTTTGATTCAAATGACTGTAATAGTTCTTCTTCTGTTTTATCTTTTATATTTAATCTAAATACATATTTAGGTTGTATTACTTGATTAATATTTTTTATTCCTTTCTTGGTTTTATATCCTAATTCTTTTATTATATTTCTAAATTCCTCATCACTTTGCAAAACATCTGGATCTAGTCTAAATATAAATGCTTTGTATTTTTTAGCAATTTCTTGTGCTTTTTCTGTTAATTCTTTTAAAGTTTCTTTATCGTGTATATCACACACAAATCCTCTTGGTGCATACATTATATGTCTATTAAAAAAGGGCACTTTTCTTAATAAAATGCTCATTGTTCCTTTTATTTTTCCATTTTTATCTCTTACAATTATAAATTCATTTTTCCACTCTGGTTCTTTAACTTTTGCCCATTCTGGTGACTGTAAAAAACTTGTTTTTGGGTTGCTCTGTAAAAAGTTTTCTAATTCTTCATCTTTGTTTAAGCTCATGTTTATTAACCTTTCCTTTCAAGAGTTGCATATTAAGTTTGTTATTGTATTGTGTTATAACTCTTTTTCTACGTTTTTTCTATGCTATATTCTAGCATATATCACATTTGTTTTCAAGAGTGAATTTTGTAAAAATAAGTTATGATATATGAAATAAATATAGTATTTTATATATCATAATTCTCTCTATATATCAACTATTTCAATATTTTATATAATACTTTGTAAATTTCTATTAATAACAGTCTAGCTTTTTTAGCATATCATACAATTTATGAATTGGTAAGCCTACTACAGTAAAATAATTTCCATCTATTTTTTCAATATGAACTCCAAATTTACTTTGCACAGCATATGCTCCGTGCTTTATCATAGGCTTCTCCTGTATCAATCCAACTTTCTATTTCTTCCATTGTCATTTCCTTAAAATAAACATCAGCTATATCATAATCAATTTGTTCTGTGTAGCTCTCTCCTTTTTGAAATAGAACACATATACTTGTAATTACCTGATGTTTGCTATTACTTAAATTCATAAGCATATTTATTGCTTCTTCCTTATTACGTGGTTTTCCATATATTTTATTTTCCTTTATTACCATTGTATCTGAACCAATAATTATTCTATCTCCTGTAGTATCATCAAAAACTGCCTTTGCTTTTATATATGCTAATCTTTTTGATTGGTCTTCTATGCTTAATCCTTCCTTGAAGGTTTCATCTACATCACTAACTTTTATTTCAAATTTAATCCCCATCATTTCTAATAACTCTTTCCTTCTTGGTGAACTAGATGCTAATATAAATTTCATTATTATCACTCTCCATTTTTATATTATAACATAAAAGCTACTATACATGTATATGTATAATAGCTTATTTTATGGAGATTTTTTACTTATTTTACATACCTGTTTTTGGTAATTTTACAACTAACTTACTTGTTTCTTCTTTTACACTTACATCTATTTCTTCTTGTTTTACCTCTACCTCACTTCTCTCTTGTTCTAGTTCTATTTTTGAAGTTTGTTTTTCTATTTTTGGTATATCTTCATCATGTAAGTTATTTACCGTTATTGTTGTTTCTTCATTTAGTTTTAAATTTATTTCTATTAATTTATCATATACATGGTAGTTTTCTAATGTCTCGGTTTCTTGTACATAATATTTACCTGGTAATAAATTCTCAACTACAATGCTTCCAAATTCATCTGTTACTAGTCCAGAATATACTACTTCTTTATTTTCATCTAATATTTGAAATTTAACTCCTTGTAATGGTTTCTTTGTTTCTTGGTCTTGTTTTAATATTTTAACTTTTGTTTCATTTTTAAAATAATATTCTGTTTTTGCTCCTGCACCTGCTTCATATATAAGTCCTGTTATTGCTGTATCTTGTAATGAACTATCTGATACTGGTATTCCATGTATTACAGGTTTTGTTGCAACATCTCCATTAACATTTATACTAAAATTTCCATCTTCTTTTATGTTTTTTATAGGTATTAATATTTTGAACTCTTCTGAACCACTGAAATAACTCTTTTCTTCATTTTTTAAATCTGTTACTTTTATTCCTTCTACTAAGTTACCACTTAACTTAACTGTGTAATCTTTAACAGTTGCTCCTGCAGTTACAGCAAATTCTTTTGATACATAATTCTTATCTATACTATCAATGTTCCACATTGAACTTTTTGCATCTATTGTTATAGTAGAACTTGGCTTTGTGTATGTACCATTTCTTGCTTCTGTTACTATTTGTTTTAATGCAGCTAGTGTTCTATCTCCTGCTGCAGTTCCCATGCTTTTATATGAATCTGGATCTCTATCATATATTGAACAATATATTGCATGTCTTGTAGCAAAATATGCCTCTTCTTTTGTTTGACATCCTAATTCTTCTGGTGTTTTATATGGATAGCCATTTACGACTGTTCTCCATAGCTCCATATCTGTTATTAAATTATCTGTATTTACTTCATATGAGAAATTTAGTGTTGCTCCTGCTAAAGGTTCGTTTAAACAATATGATGGATATTCTACTCCATCTTTATTATAAACTATGTATATACATCTTAATTCTGTCCCATTCCTTGATAATAAATCTCCAAATACATGAGTTCCATATAATGTTACTGTATTTTCAGTTGCTATGCTTGTTGTTGGTAAAATAATGCTTGCTAATATCATTATTAGTAACATAATTATTATAAATTTTTTCTTACTTTTTTTCATTTTTTTATCAATCCTTTCTTTTTAAGGTAGTTTCTACCTTTTATGTATAAATTACTTCTTTCTCTATTGCTTGTATGCAAAGCCTTTGCTCCGGTTTATTTCTAACACACGTTATTAGTGTTAATATATTTTCATCCGTTTTTTGTAAATATGACCAATCTGTATCTTTTATAATTGTATATGTGTTTACTTGATATATTTTTGTTCCATATGGTGTTTTGTATATAATTTCATCTCCTGCTTGTAAATCTTTAACTTTTTCAAAATAATTTATTGGATAACCGCCTATTATGTGCAGCTAACCCTATATTTCCTTTCCAAAATGCGGTATTCTCAAAATGCCCTACATATTTATACATTACTTCTTGGCTTGTTCCTTGAGCAATCGGGGCAATTAAATTTATTGATGGTATTTCTATTTGCCACAATTCTTGCTCTAAATTGTTTGTTTCTTCGAGCATTTTTTCTGTTTCTTCTTCTATGTTAATTACTTTTTCTTCTATCACTTTGTTCATTTCTTCTTTTTCTATTACATGTGTTTCTTCTCGCCTGTTTTCTTGTGTATTATTAGATGTTTGTAAGCTCTCATATGCTAAATTTACACTGCCAAATATAAATATAACTAATATTACCGCTATAAGGCTTACAGTTAATTTAGTATAACTATTTATACACCTCACCTCTCTTTAATATTATTAATTAGTTTTTTGGATTTTTCGGAATAAAAGAATTTTATTCCTTTAATAGAATTATTTTGAAATTGCCTTCGCAATTAAAGATGTATTTATTATAATATAAGTTCTCTAATTTGTAAAGCATTTTTCATTGACACATTTCGACAAGATTTGACAAAATATGATATTTTAGATTAGATATTAATATTAAAAATTGAACCATAATTTATATAAAATGTAATATATCTCTCTGCATAACTTATTATTTTAAATTTTTATATTTTTAAAAATAAAAAAAACAGATTTCTGAGGTGATAAAATAAATGTAGACAATTTCACTCTCATATTTTCTGCCTTTTTTATTGTACTAATTCTTCATCTTTTTTCTCTTGTTCTGTTTCTTTTTCTATCGTTTGACCATTTATATTTTCACTTTCTTTCAAATACTTTTCTGATATAGCATTTGTAAGTTCTGTGTATTCGTTACTATGTAGTGTTTCCCTAAATTCATTACTTGCAAATTTATCTGGTTCTTCTTCTTTGTTGTTTACAACTCCTGCATTAAGAGCTTGTATAGATTTTTTGTTTTTACTTTGTTGTAAAAATTCTTGTACTGTAAAATATGCTCTATCCAATATTCCCATTCTTAGTTTTGCTTTTCTATTTAATAATCTTTTAGTTTCTTTTGCTCTTCTGAACATCTCTATCTGAGCATTTTTATCTAGTTTAACATTATCTTCAGGTTCTTTTTTTAAGTTCGTTAAATCATATATTATATCTGGTATGCTATCTGGCATCTCTATTTTTCCTCTTGTATAATTAGCCCTTCTGCACGTTTCTAAATAATCCTTTAGTTGTCCATCATTATCTGATAAAGCTCGTACAATATTAATGTCAAATGGGTAATTTGCTATATTACTTATATTGTTTTTTTCAAAAATTTCTTCTTTTTCATTCTCTTGTTCCGTTAAGCTTAGCTGAGTTACATTATATACCACTCCATCTACATCATCTATGCTAGAAATCACATCTATTCCTTCTGGACTAATTACTATTTCCTCTATGGTTTTGCTCATCTTTCCTCCATCTCTTTCTTTTGTAAATAAACATAGTCTATCTATTTATTAGTTTAGCATATAGCATATTTTTTTTCAATATATTTTAAAAAATTATTTGAAAATATTTTTACCATTTTTACAATAAAAAATTCCCAAATGCTTTTATTGCGTTTGGGAAATGTTTTAATTTTTTATTTATCTTGTCCTTTATCCTCTTTTTCTTGCTCTTCATTATTTTTTGTTTTGCTTGAATTATCGTTTTGAATCATTTGAGCAGTATATGTTTCAATTCTATCTCTTAAACTATTTTTTGTAGAATTGTCTACTTGATTGTTTGCTACTTCTGTTTTATTTTCTCCTGCTGTTATAGCTTTTAATTTAATGTTTTGCATAAATCCTTTTATTCTTAAATAAGCTTTGTTTAAATTCAAATATGCCATATCTGCAATACTAATATCTACTTTTACTTTGTCATGCATATCATAATATTTAAACATTTTTTGTGCATTTTTTGCATCATTATACATTGCCATTTTATGTATCATATCTAATTTTTTATTTTTTCTAATATCTTTCAAATCATATACAATTTCTGGGAAACCATTTTCCATTTCTTTTTTGTTAATATTATTTTCTTTTTTATTGTATGCTTCACACATATCTAAATAATGATTTAACTGTTTTTCATTTCGTAATAAACTTCTTACAACTGTTATATCAAAATATATTCCTTCTTTATGTACATTCTTTATCTTTTTCCATGTTTCTTTAGTTAAAGCTTTTACATCCTGTACTTCTTCATCAGACACATTATCTATATCTAATTCAATTTGGGTATTTGGTAATTTTACTTCTACTCTATCTGCATGTATTATTACCTTATTGTTTCTTTCTGTTTGTTGTAATTCTGCTTGTTCTGGTTCTTGTGGCTGTGGTTCTACCGTTGTTGGTTCTGCTTGTTCTGGTTCCTGTGGTTGTGGTTCTACTGGTGTTGGCTCTGCTTGTTCTGGTTCCTGTGGCTGTGGTTCTACTGGTGTTGGCTCTGCTTGTTCTGGTTCTTGTGGCTGTGATTCTACCGGTGTTGGTTCTGCTTGTTTTGGTTCTTGTGAAGCTGTTTCTATTGGCATTGGCTCTGTTTGTTTTTGTTCTTCTTCCATTTCTTTTATAATCTTTTCAAAGTTTCTATTTTCTAAATCATTTAGTCTTCCTTCTAAACTTTCTATTTCTCTAGTTAATTCTTTGTTTTCTTTAAGTTTATAATTCATTTCTTTGCCAATCATATCATAAGTTTCTTTCCAAACTGGATTTTCATTATCTTTATGTATATTTAACATATCTCTATTATTCTTTAGCCTATATAATTCTTCTTTATTTTGTTCTCTTTTTACTACTTTTGGTTGAATCTCTTTTTTTAATTCAGTAGTTTTTTCTTCTACTTTCTTATCCAAATCTTCATTTAATTTCTCTACTATATCTTTTGTTGATTCTTCTATTTTCTCTGCTAATTCTTTTCTTTTATATACATCCCTTGTTTCACTTAATTCTTGTACTAACTCTACTAATTCTTCTTTCCTAATTGTTTTAGATTCTGTTTTATTTGTATTTTCTATTTCCAACATTTTATTTTTTAAATTTTCTATTTTTTCTGTTAATTCTTTTCTTCTATATACATCTTTTGTTTCATCTAATTCCTGCATTAATTCTATTAATGCTTTTTTACTATCTATATTAGAATTTGTTTCATTTTTATCTTCAATAGATTCTAAGCCCTCTATTTTTCCATTTTTTAATTCTTCTATGGCATTAATTTTTTTAATTATATCTACCATTTCTTTCATAATATAATTTCCTCCTTTATGGCATTTAGCCTCCATTTATAATTCTACCATATATTTGTTTTTTTTGCAAATTTTTGTTGACTTTTTTCCTTTTTATTTATATATTAATGGTATAATTTAAGAAAATGCGAAAATTTTATATTTTTTTGCATATGGAGGTGTTCTATGAAGTCTGATATTAAAATTGCTCAAAGTGCCCAAATGAAAAATATTTTAGAGATTACAAAGGAAGCTGGTATTGATTCTTCTTATGTAGAACAATATGGCAATTATAAGGCGAAAATTGATTTATCTTTATTAGACAATTTATCTCAAAAGAATGGTAAACTCATTTTAGTCACTGCTATTAACCCAACTCCAGCTGGTGAAGGAAAGACAACTACTACTATTGGTCTTGCAGATGCTTTAAGAAAACTTAATAAAAAAGTTATGGTTGCTTTAAGAGAGCCTTCTCTTGGTCCAGTTTTTGGTATTAAAGGTGGAGCAGCTGGTGGAGGATATGCACAAGTTGTTCCTATGGAGGATATTAATTTACATTTTACAGGAGATTTTCATGCAATTGGTGCTGCTAACAACTTACTTGCTGCTATGCTTGATAATCACATTTACCAAGGTAATGCTTTAAATATTGACCCTACTAAAATAACTTGGAAACGCTGTGTTGATATGAATGATAGACAACTTCGTTTTGTAAAAGATGGGCTTGGTGGTGGAAAAAATGGTGTTCCGCGTGATGATGGGTTTGATATTACTGTTGCTTCTGAGGTTATGGCAGTTTTCTGCTTATCTTCTTCTATTAGTGATTTAAAACAAAAACTTTCAAAATTAATTGTTGGTTACACATATGATGATAAACCTGTTACCGCAGGAGATTTAAAAGCTGAAGGTGCTATGGCAGCTCTATTAAAAGATGCTTTAAAACCTAATATAGTACAAACATTAGAAGGAACTCCCGCTTTAGTTCATGGTGGTCCATTTGCAAATATTGCTCATGGTTGTAATTCTGTACTTGCAACTAAACTCGCTATGAAGCTTAGTGACTATGCTGTTACAGAGGCTGGTTTCGGTGCTGATTTAGGAGCTGAAAAATTTTTAGATATAAAATGTAGATTAGCAAATTTAAAGCCTAATGCAGTTGTAATTGTTGCTACTATTAGAGCTTTAAAAATGCATGGTGGAATGGATAAATCTGAATTAAATAATGAAAATTTATCTGCTCTTGAACAAGGTCTTCCAAATCTTCTTCGTCATGTTCATAATATTAAAGATGTATATGGTCTTCCAACTGTTGTTGCTATTAATAGATTTCCAACAGATACAGATGCAGAGGTAAATCTTATAATAGAAAAATGCAAGGAACTTGGTGTTAATGTGGCTTTATCAACTGTTTGGGCTGAAGGTGGAAATGGTGGTATTGAACTTGCAAAAGAAGTGGTTCGTCTTTGTGAAAATGCTGAAAATAACTTTAGATTTAGTTATGAATTAGATGATAGCATAGAGAATAAAATAAATTTAATTGTAAAGAAAATCTATGGTGGTAATGGTGTAATATTTACCCCAGAAGCTATGGAGCAAATAAAACGTTTAGAATCTCTTGGTTTCGGTAAACTACCTATTTGTATGGCTAAAACACAGTATAGCTTTTCTGATGATATGACCAAACTTGGTGCTCCAGAAGATTTTAATGTAACTGTTAGAGAAGTGAAAGTATCTGCTGGTGCTGGATTTATAGTAGCTTTAACTGGTTCTATAATGACTATGCCTGGACTGCCTAAAGTTCCTGCCGCTGAAAAAATAGATGTGGATGTTAATGGAAGGATAACTGGACTATTCTAAAAAATAGTCCATTATTCCTATATATATTCCCCACGCCAATTTGTTTTGATATTCATCCTGTTGTAATAGCTTTTCTTCTTCTTCGTTTGATAAAAAACCACATTCTACAATTGCTGTGGGGATTTCTACATGTTTTATTATGTACACATTATCTATTTTTAAAGGCTCTCTTTTGTTTTCCTTTTGTATGGTTTCATTCAAACCGTTCTGTATAGATTTAGCTAATTTTTTCCCCTGTTCATTTCCTGTTTTGAAAAAGGTTTGCCATCCCCAATACTCAGTTTGTGGTATTTTATTTAAATGAATTGATACAAATATATCTGCCTCTGACTCATTCCCTATTTTAACCCTATTTTTTGTATCAGATACTTTCTTTTGTCTTAGTGTTTTTTTATCTATATCATATATTCCATTTTCATCTGAACGTGTTAATAGAACTGTACCTCCTGCTTGTTCTAACAAATTTTGCACCTTTAATGCAATTTTTAAGTTGATGTCCGCTTCCTCTATTCCGCTCATCTGATGATGCTCCACCGATCCTCTCCGTCCGTGTCCAGCATCTATTATTATTACCTTTTTATTTACTGGTAATGCTACTGTTTCTATTGTATCTAATTTATTAAAATCATTGTTTACCTTAAAGGATAATATGGATAAAATTAAACAACAAAATATTATACATATTCTTTTTTTATTTAATAAAAACATAAAGACCTCCATATTTAATTATATGAAGGTCTCTCCATTAAAATTACTATTTCTAATGTTTTCTTCTATCTGTTGCATAACAACTTCCTCTATACTTTTTAGCTAAATGCTTTACCTGCGCTCCTACTTCTCCTATCTCTAATATATTTGAAAATTTTTTCTCCTCTACCACTACTACTCCTATTGAAATTGATGTTAAAGGAAAATGTTCCATTTTACCTTTTCTATTTTGAATTTTTAAATATCCTTTATCTAAATCCTCTTCTGTGAAGAAGCTTCTTACTCCTGCATCAAATTCTGATATTATGTCTTGACAATCTTTTTCATACTCTGAATTTTCTCCTAGAATAGCTACAAAATCGTCTCCCCCAATATGCCCTACAAATACATCTGAATTTGATACATTATTTACATTCTTTAATATAGTTCTTGCTGTAAATTTTATTATCTCATCACCTTTTAAAAAACCATATACATCATTATATGCTTTAAAATTATCTAGGTCTAAGTATAATACTGTAAACTTTTCTTTATTTAGCAATCTCTTTTTTAACTCTGCTTGTATAATATTATTCCCTGGCAAACCTGTTAATGGACTTATCGTTCTATTTACTAGCAATAATCTAAATATATTTCTTATTCTATAGTATAAATACTCCATTCCCATTGATTTTTCAACATAATATTCAACATAGTTTTTAGCTAAATCCATTTTAAATTCTTTTTCTTCATTTGATGATAGTACAATAATTGGTATTATATTATTATCTTCATTTCCTCTTATTTTTTCACAGATATTTACTGGATTTTCATCTATATTATCATCATTTATTATGATTAAATGTGGCAAATTTTTTGATAACTGTTCTAATTCTTTTACTGATATTCTTTTTAACCTTACTTGCTCCTTTTCTTTAAATATTTGTTTTAGTTCTTCCAATAATTCATCTTTATTATCTATTATATATATTTCTTGAAACATTGTTTTCTCCTTTACTCTGGAATCTCCGTTCTACCACTTTTGGTATATTCCTTGTCTGGTGACTCAAGTGTAAATACTTGTACATTTACCCTATTTTCTCCTGCTGGTAAATCTTGTTGATAATGTAAGTTTTTTTCTTCTGGACTATAACTTGGATGAGTCTCATCATATACTATTTCTTTATCATTTACTTTTATAACTACTTTTTTAAATCCCATATCATGACTTATATCTATTTTTAATGTTCTAGGACTTTCTATTCTTAGATTAATTTCTGGAGCCATTACGCCTATTATTGTTTCATTTTTCTCTGTTGTTTTATTATTTATATCTGTAGCAATAATATATATTTTATTAGAACCTCTTTTAGCCTGTATCTCAACTGTTATCTCTTTTTGGTTTTCTTCTGTACTATTAATTGTTTGCATTTCCTCATCATCAATTTGATATTCTAAGCTTTTCATTCCTACATCACTTGTTGCTGTAATCTTAATTACTCCAATTGTACCTTCCGCATAATTATAGTCCCATTCTATCTTTGGTCTAGACTCATACTCTTCTATTCCATCTTCTGTAAAAATATTTTCTATAGTGCTAACACTTCCATCTGAACCAATCGCTTCTATATGAAATATATTATTATCTCCATCTGGTATCTTAATTGTTCTTTCAAATTTTGTAGAACCATACAAATTCATTTCCATAATTTCTTCATCATTCCATCTATATGATACTTTTTGTAAACCCTCACTATATTCAACATGTATTCCACAACCATTATCTTTTTCTGTTATAGTTATAGATGGTTTATTTAGGTTTGCAATAGGATCTTGCTTTTCATTACTTTTTTGTTTTATCATGCCAAAAGCTGTTGCACCAATTATAACTAGTGCAAATACTATTATTAACACTGAAAAAACTATGATTATTTTTCTCATATCAATCAATTCAGTATTTCTCTTATTATTGTTGTTGTTTGTAGATAAAATTTGATTCATATTTTTTCTTCCTTCTCATAAGTTTATTAAAATTATATCATAAAAAAAATAAATTTGTAAATATATTTTTGTATTTATTCACATATTTATACTATTATTTCATATATTTAATTATAGAAATGTTTTTTAGCTTATATTTACACATTTTATAAGATATGCCTTCTTTCCAAGCATAACAAGAAAGGAATGAATTTTATGAATAATAATGTTGATGTTTCTAAGTTATTAGAAACTTTATCTAAAATGAATAAAAGTGAGTTAGAAGCTGGTATTACAAAAGCTAATGAAATTTTAAAAGGTAAAACTAATAGTGACTTTTTTAAACAAAATAATAAGTAAGGAGTTCTTGTATTGTGAATGAGGATTTGTCTAATCTTTTTGAGAAATTTAATATAAACAAAGATAGCATTTCTCCTGAAATGATAAATAATATTATGGGAATGATTAATAATTCTAATAATACTTACAATAATAATGACAATGATAACTCTAACAATAGTACCAATAATTACTCTGATAACAATTCCCAAAATTCTAGTGATAATAATTCTAATTTTCCCCCTGATATAGATATAGACACTCTTCTGAAAATGAAAAAAATTATTGACAAAAT
This sequence comes from uncultured Clostridia bacterium, assembly GCA_947627785.1. Lineage (GTDB taxonomy): Bacteria > Bacillota > Clostridia > TANB77 > CAG-508 > UMGS1781. Next base: position 11,932 of record CANQXC010000015.1, read on the forward strand.
GAATATGAAAAATGATGATCCTCGATCTACACTACTTAATTCGTTAAGACCTTATTTAAAAGAAAGTAGGAGAAATAAGTTAGATCAATATATACAGTTATTAAATCTTAGTAAAATAATTGATATTTTGCCTTTTATTGGTGGTGAAAATAATGGACACAAATGATTTTCTCTATAATCTTCTTCGTGGAACTTCTAGTTTAGAGTATATAGAAATATTAGGTTATAAGGTTTATCTTGATGATTTACTTTTAATCTCTATTATTTTTTGTTTGTATAAAGAAGGAGTTGAAGATGGACTCCTATTAATGTGTCTAGTTCTTTTATTATTTTCTTAAAACTTTGTTATAATGAAAACTTAAAAATGCATCATTGGGGATTTAAGATTATTCACATAACTTTTACTTAAATAATTTTAAATCCCCAATGACATATATTATTCTAAAATTATCTCTTCATCTTTTAAAGATGCATATTGTTTTGTTTCTTCTATTTCTTCTTTTTCTATTTCTTTTAGTATATTTGCTATCCTTAGTTGAGCACTTTCTATTCTATGACATGCAATTATTGCTTTTTTGTTTCCTTTTGCTCCTGCATGTGCTAATCCTCTTAAGAAGCCTAAAACCACTACGTTTCCACCAGCTATTACCTCTCCTCCACTATTAACATCTCCTAAAATTACTATACTTCCCTCTGTTTCTATTTTTTGACCTGATCTTACTCCGCCTTTAAAAAAATATGTTTCTGAATTTTCTAAGTCTTGTTCATATGCTTTTTTTATTCCATATAATCCCAATTGATTTACATTATCAAATTCTATATTTACATCTATTTTTTCGTTTATCATATTGCTTATTTCATTTGCTTCTGTTTCGTTTAAAAGTTTACCTGTTATTCTTATTGGATTTTTTTCCTCTGAATATAATTTTTTTAATTCAGGTAACTTTTTTTGTAATGATTCAACAATACCTTTATAATCTGCTTCTTCATTCATTTTTATAACTATTTCATTCTTTTTCATACTAATCAATATATTACTTCTCATTTTAATATCATTCCTTTTCTCTATTATTATACATATGGTTTTATGCTTTTATCTTCATTTATCTCTTCATTTAATCCAAAGTATGCTTCCATTATCTCTTTCGTAACTTCGGCTGTATAATAACCATGTGAACCATTTTCTACAAATACTACTACAGCTATCTCTGGTGCTTCATAAGGTGCAAATCCAACAAACCATGCATTTGTTTTATCACCACTTGCTTCTGCTGAACCTGTTTTTCCTCCTATTTGTATTTTAAAATTTTTGAATATTGAATATGCTGTTCCTCCTTCTTCTGTAACTGATTGCATTCCTTCTAAAACCGTTTCTAGGTTTTCCTTTTGTATATTTAAATCTTGCAAATTACTTTGTTCTATTCCTAATCTATTATTAATATATTTTTCTACTACCTCTTCATCTACAGATGTACCATCATTATTTACTATATCTTTTATAATTGATACATCAACCTGTTTTCCGCCATTTGTAAGCATAGCTATATATCTTGCCATCTGCAATGGTGTAAAGTTATTTTCTGCTTGTCCTATAACGGCTGATAACGTATTTCCATAATACCATGTTTCTCCTAATTTATCATATAAAGTTTTGCCTGCTAGTGTTCCTGATATTTCTCCAGGTAATTCTATATTTGTTTTTTGACCTAACCCAAAATAAGTTGCATATTTTTCTAATG
>CANQXC010000016.1 GCA_947627785.1 uncultured Clostridia bacterium
TATTAACCAATCTTTGCAAAATGCTCTCCAGTATTCAAACCATTCCATATCTGTTCCTGGCTTGCAGAAAAATTCTAATTCCATTTGTTCAAACTCACGTGTTCTAAATGTAAAGTTTCCTGGTGTTATTTCATTTCTAAATGATTTTCCTATTTGTGCAATTCCCATAGGCAATTTTCTTCTTGTTGTTCTTAGTACATTCTTAAAATTTACAAATATTCCTTGTGCAGTTTCTGGTCTTAAAAATATTTCTGATTTTGAATCTTCAGTTACTCCTTGAAATGTTTTAAACATAAGATTGAACTTTCTAATTGTTGTAAAATCTTTTGCTCCACAGTCTGGACATTCTATACCTTTTTCCTGTATAAATTCTACCATTTTCTCATCTGACCAACCATCTACTACTGCTTCTTGATTATTTGCCTTTAACCATTCTTCTATTAATTTATCTGCTCTATGTCTTGTTTTACAAGCTTTACAGTCAATAAGTGGATCACTAAATCCTCCTACATGTCCTGATGCTACCCATGTTTGTGGATTCATAAGTATTGCTGCATCTAATCCTACATTATATTTGTTTTCTTGAACGAATTTTTTTAGCCAGGCCTTTTTTACATTATTTTTAAATTCTACTCCTAATGGTCCATAATCCCAAGTATTTGATAAGCCTCCATATATCTCTGAACCTGGATATATATATCCTCTATTTTTACATAAATTTACTATCTTTTCCATTGATTTTTCTTTCATATATTTATTAACATCCCTTTCTTAGGTATAAATTTTTCCATTTATTACCTTCTTTCAAATAATGTAATTATTCTATAATATTTTTCCTGTTTTAGCAAGACTTTTTTTTCTTTTTCTTAAACCATGTATTAATATATGCTTTTAAAAATCATATAAAGATATTAAAATACTTTGGATTTATTTTAAGAACAAACTATCTGACTTTCTGGCAGAATGCCATATTCTATGAACATAAATTTTTGAAGATGCAATTCTATAGATGATTATATATGATTTATAGATAAGTTCTCTATAATTTTCATCTATGTATACTTTAGAATTTCTTCCTATATACGGAAAATAACATAAATTTTCTACTTTGTTTACAATCTCATAAACTGTTTTTTTAGCATAATACAATGAATCTCTTGAGATATAATTATAAATTTCTATTAAATCATTACTTGCTTCAATTGACCATACGATTTTTTCCAAAAATATTAGTTAATACTTCCTCAGTTGTAAAATAGTTTCCATCTTTTATTTCTTTTTCACCTAATTCAATTGAAGCAATAATTATATCTTCTTCACATTTAGTATTGTCTCTTGCTATTTTTCTTAATTCTTCTTTACTCATTTTTCTAAATTTTTGTATTTTTTCTTGGTTTGTCAATGTCACCACTTCCTCTTTTATTTTAGCTATTTTAATATCTTTATATTTATAGAATTATATTCCACTTTTTTCTTTTTGTCAATATAAATTAATAAATATAATCAAATTAATCTTTTGAGATGTAATTGCTTTTAAATTATGTTTACTTATGGCTATTTTGGTTTTTGCCTGTGGATACTGTGGATAACTCTGTTAATAACTTATTTTAGTGAGTTACAGTTTTGCTGTTTTTTTGTCTGTTTTTACTTTTTTGTCTATATGTTATTCATTTTTTTATTATTTTTACTTTTTATGTGCACGGCATTTTTATTTTCTATTGTACTTATAAACATATTGCTATTGCTGCTAAAATTTCTAATATCAATATTAGTGGAAAACCTACTATAAATCTTACTTTCTTTGTTTTATGTCTAAATACATACATACCAATAATCCCGCCGATTCCACCACCTAATGCTACTAAAATAAACAATGTCTTCTCTGGTATTCTTCTTTTACCTTTTTTAGCTCTTCTTTTGTCTATATACATTGCAAGTAATGCTATAATATTTATTATTACCAAATATATTGTAATATTTCTAATAGTAAAAATTTCTTTCATTTTAATTTTTCTCCTCCTAAAACAAATTTCCTTTTATTTTTTACTATCTATATTCTTAGTCTTTATTTTATTTACTATTATTATAAATAAAACTAAATATAATATTCCTATTAAAAAGCCTCCAATTACATCAGTAGCATAATGTACGCCTAAGTAGATTCTACTTACTCCTATTAAAAATATTAATAAACTTAATCCACATATAATTGAGTTTTTTAATGCTTTATTTTTTATATATTTATATGTTATGTATATTAGAAAACCATAAAATGCTGTACATACCATTGCATGTCCACTTGGAAAACTATAGCCTTCTTCATATACTAATGGTAAGGAATTAGGTCTTGGTCTTGCGACTATTAGTTTTATAATTGAATTTATTAAATATGATATTATTAAATTTAATGTTACTATTAATGATATTTTTCTAGTTTTTTGTAACACAGCAAATACAACACATAACATTATTAAGATTGTTACTGAGCCCAAATGTGAAATAAACGCCATTACAAGAGTGGTTCCCTCGCTATATAGTTTAAATATTAAATTATATATATTTGTATCTATAAAATTTATCATTATTATTTCATTCCTCTCATATTCAAACTTACCGAAAAGGCGACCTTCTAGGTCGCCTTTTCATATATTATATAAACCTTATTTCTTGTTTACTAAATCTTTTAATGCTTTACCAGCTTTAAATACTGGAGCTTTTGATGCAGGTATTTTGATTTCTTCTTTTGTCTGTGGGTTTCTTCCTTTTCTAGCTGCTCTTTTTCTTACTTCGAAAGAACCAAATCCAACTAATTGAACTTTGTCTCCTTCTGTTAATGCTTCTGTTACTACATCAACAAATGCATTTACGTTTGCTTCTACTCCTTTTTTTGTTTCTCCTGTTTTTGCAGCTATTGCTGCTATTAATTCAGCTTTGTTCATTTAAAATTACCTCCTATAAAGTTTGTATTTAGTGTAGAAAAAATGTCTCTACTATTTAGATAATTCGCCATATTTAGATAAAATCCTTCTTTTTTTATGTGATGTTTTTTGTTTTTTCTTTAAAATTCAATACTTTCAAGTTTTGCTATGCCTGTAATATGCTATTTCATCGCATTTTTATCTTTTTCGATTTGTATATTTTATTTCCATATGGCAACATATATACCTCTTCTTTTGATAGTATCCTTAAAATTATTATAGAAAATACATAAAATAATATCCCGATTGCTAATGAAAAAATTAAATTAATATTTTTAGAACTAAATATTAAAAATTTATTATATATACTCCATGAAACTCCAATCATTAACATTGTAGCAATAAATGGCTTTATTATAAATTTAATAATATTAAATTTAATTTGTATATACTTTTTTAAATAATACATAATTATTAAAAAAGTTATTATATGGCTAATTATTGTGGCTATTATAGCACCATTTATGTTCAACTCTTCAATTGGTAATAATATTAAATTTAGTACTAACTTAACTATTACACCAACTCCTATTGCATATACTGGTTCTTTTACTTTCTTTATCCCTTGTAAAACTCCTCCGACTGTTTGTGTTATTGCAACAAAAACTATGCTTAATGAACATATTTTTAACATTGTTTTTCCTAAATATGCATTTGGAAACAATAATTTTAATATTGGCTCTGCAAAAACAATTAATACAGCCATACAAGGCAAGCTTATTAGAATAGTTGCTAGTATTGAAAAACTTATTCTTTTTATAGCTTTATCCATTTCTCCTCTTGCTTTAGAAGCAGAAATAGTAGGTATCAAAGTTGTTGCAAATGCAACATTAAATGAATATGGTAATACAACTAATCCTTCTACTTTTCCTGTTAAAATTCCATATTGGAATTTTGCTTCTTCTGTACCCATATATTTACTTATTGTGTTTATAATTGTGAATGCATCTATACTTCTATTAGCAGCAGATAATAGAGCTGTTATTGCTATTGGAAAGAATAAAAACAATATATTTCCTATTATTTTTCTTATACTTTCTTTTTGTTTAAATGTTGATGTTACTACATCCTTCCATATCTCCTTTTTATTTCCTATATAAAAAATATATAAGTATAAAAAACTAATAAATGTTGATAATGTAGTTGCTATTGATGCAGCAGCTACCATTACCACAGTATTCTTTGTGGAAATAACAGCAAATATCTCTACTACAACTATTGTAAGTATTGTTTTTATTATTTGTTCTATTGACTGTGAATTTGCCGTAACTGATATTTTTTCTCTGCCATTAAAATATCCTCTAAGAACAGATGAAACCGCTACCATAAAAACTGACGGTGCAAGAGCCATTATACTCATTTCTGCTTCTGGTATTCCTAAATATTTATTTGCAATCGTTTTTGCATAGAAAAAAAGTATTGCAGTTCCCAAAAAACCTATAACCCCAAATATTGTAATTGCTATTTTAAATATTCTGTACGCACCCTTGTTATCTCCAACTGCTACTTTAGCAGATATTAACTGTGATATTGCATTTGGCACACCAATTGACGATATTGCCAAAAATATTGTATATACTTGAAATGCTGAAGAATATATTGCATTTCCTGTATCTCCAAATCCCTCTTTATTAGTAAGATATATCTTATATAAAAGTCCGGCTATTTTTATTAAGAATTGAGAAAACATAAGTATCATTACACCTTGCATAAACCCTTGCTTATTTTTCTTCAACGATTTTCCTCCATTTTTATAATATTAATCATTACAATTTTATGGTTTTTTTACAATAAAATTCCTAAAAAGACTTGTTTTTTTTGCTAATTTATAGGATAATATATATGTATGAATATTTATTTTAAAAGTTAAATAAAATGAAATACTTTTTAATAAATTATATATATTTTTACATAATGTATTTTTTAGTAAATCATGAAAGGAATGATTTTTAAAATGAAGATTTTGGATAAATTCTTAGGAACTTTAAAAACTGATAGAAATACTTTTTTTACATATATACTTACATTGTTAACTGCTTATTTTTTAGTAGATAGGGTTATTGAATTAATTTTTTTATGTGCTACAGGTATTTCTGTTAATTATTGGGGACCAATTAAATATACATTTGCTTTAGCTTGTCCTGTTTTTGCATTTGCTTTTTCTTACCCATCTAAGTTTGCAAAATCAGATAATTTAAAATTATCTTTCTTTTATACTTTTTGGATTGCTTTTTATATAATTGCAATTTCAATGATTTTACAATGGCTTAATAGGTTGTCTTGGGTAGGTATATTTTCTTTACCAAATAGTTCATACTTTTTAGCAAATTTTGCTACAGCTACCAAGAGAGCACTTTCATTAACACCAATTTATGTACTTTTAATAACATCATATAAATTAGGATTTTGGTTATATAAAATTATTAATGACCCAATATTCCCTAGCACTTACAAAGAATCTATTCTAGATTTTGGTGGTATTGATATTTCTAGCACACCAGAATCTGTAGGTCCATATAGCTTTGAGGTAGATTTGTGTACAGATAGAACAACTGGAAAACCAGTTAAAATATTAGAAAAGCAAAGATTTGAATCAACTTTAATTGTTGGACCTTCTGGTGTAGGTAAGTCCGCATTGGTTATGGAGCCTATGATGGCAAGAGATTTAGAGAAAAAGTTCTTCCTACGTGAAGCTTCAAAGGAAATGGGTTATAATGCCTTGAAAAGTGGTTTAGCTATTTTAAACTGCCCATATGATAAAAATTATTTAAATGCTAATTTTAAATTGGATATGCTTACTCCTACTGAAGGTAAAGAAAAAGCCTATCTATCTTATATGAAAAAATTAATTTATGGAACAATGCCTGATGGAACTATTATTTATAAAAATTTAGGTTTAACCTCTCTTACACCTGATCATGAACAAACATATAGAATTGCAGAGGTTGCTAAAAACTTTGGAATACCAGTTCATATTGTAGACCCTCTTGATCCTAACTCTCCTGGTTTAAATCCATTTATTTTACCATCTCCTGCACTTGCTGGTTTGATTATCTCTTTAGTAATTGAAGGATTATACAATGCTGCTAGTGCCACAGCTGAGCTTGCATATATGAAAGACTTAGCATACCAAGCACTTCAAAATATATGTATCTTCTTAAGAGAAATGTACCCTAGACGTCATAATGGAGATTTACCTACTTTAGAAGATTTACTACACTGTTTAACAAATTTCGATTTAGTTGAAGAATTGTGTGAAGATTTAAAAACAGAACCAGACTTAGCAAAACAATATGAATTTCAAATTGCTTATTTTGAACAACATTTTTATAAAAATGCACCTGGTCGTAAAGATATGGGAAGATATGTACATTTTGCTACAGCTCAACTTGAAGAATTGCTAAGAGCAGCTTGTGTACGTGATATAATTTGTAATAGACATAACAATATAAATTTCGATGAGGTTTTAAAGAATGGAGAGGTTGTATTAATTTGTACAAGACCTGCCGATATTGGTGGTACACCTCATGAAGGTTTTGGTCGTTTCTTCTTAGCATTACTTATGTGTTCTGTTGAAGGACGTCCTGGAAATGAAAAAACAAGAATACCTCATTTCTTATATGTTGATGAATTTAATAAATATTCAACTGGTTTATTCTCAGACATGATTACACTTTATAGAAAATTTAAAGTTGGTACAATTTTTGCAGTTCCTAATCTTTCAAGTTTAGGAGGAACCTCTAGCCCATTTATGCAAACACTTTTATCTAACTGTCCAACTAAAATATCATTTGGTAACTGCACACCTGAAGATTACGCTTGGTGGGAAAAAGAATTTGGACAAAGACGTGAGTGGACTGTTTCTAATAATTACAATAGAGCTGATGGAGAATATTCTGATAACTTAGGAGGAGTAAACTGGGATTGGAAAGACCATATGAAGGTTGCTAAGATTCAAGGTTTAAAATTTAAAAACTGTATCTACAAGACTAAGGATAAAAAAGGTAAAAATGTTGTTAACTTTGCAACTGTAGATTTCTTAGAGACCAAATATAAAGAACCTCACAAAGTTAAAATTTACAATTTTGATAAATTTAATCATGCATTTGCTCATGAAGAAACTAAAAAACCTAAAAAACAAAGATTTAATCCTGACAACATAGATTTCGATTCTGATGAAAAAATAGGACCAGTTCAAACAGATGTAACAGATTCTTCTTACCTATTTAATAACGAAGATGCAATTAGTTTTAATTTAAACAAAAATAAAAAAGAGAGCTAAACTCTCTTTTTTATTATTATATCTCTCACAATTTTAACTTTATGAATTTTTACTCTAATATTTTCAAATTCAACTCTTGAATTTTATTTCTTCATCAATAACAAACTCTGTTAATGTTGTTGATAAGTTAGACATATTCTGTCTTAAGTCTGTTGTAAAGCATATTTTTGCATTTCCTATTTCTAATTTATTTGATACTATTACTTTAAAAGCTTCTACAGTATGTTTATCATCCTCACAAAGCAATACTAATTGAGGCTTTGTTTCATATCCAGAATCGAATTGAACAAAATTTTCATAAAAATCTTTTATTAATTTCATTCTTTCTATTAATTTTTTCTCCCAGTCTTCTTCTCTTCTAACTGCTTCAAATACCAAACTTGCAGATTTACCTGTTTTCGTTAATTTTACCTCTGCATGCATTTTAAATACTTTACCCAATTGTTTTGCAGTAAATACTGGTTTTACCTTATAACTATCAAATGCCTTTACTTTTCTTAAATAAGATATTATTACCTGATTTCCTGCTAATCTTTTCTTTATCATGCTAACAGGTTTTGTATTATCTGTTGGTTGCCACTTACATTCTATTCCTCTTGAATTTAATAAATATTTACCCATTTTTTCCAAGCTATATATTCTATAAATTCCGCTTTTATCTTCTGCTTGAAAATAATATCTTGTAAGTATTTTTGTTTTTATTAATTGCTCTAATTTATTATTTAATTTATCCTGAGATTTTATATCTTCTCCTCTTGTCTCTAATATTTGAAAAATTTGTCTTGATGTTATAAATTCAAACTCATTTACTAATTCTAATATTTTAAAGTGTAAATCAGTTATATGTCCTAAATTTATTTTGTTAATAATTTGATTTATTGAAACATATCCATCTTTTCCATCAAAAGTTTTTATTTCTCCCTCTCTCATTGCAAATGGAGATACTTTTGTTTTAATTTCTTCATCTTCTACCATAAATTATTCTTCCCTTCTAAAAATCAATTGAAATTTTAGTTTAAATTAAATTTTCCCTATTTTTTAGTATAACAGTTTTTTATAAGTTCGTCAACTTCGTACTTACTTAAATACCTCCATGTTCCTATTTTTAGGTCTTTTACATAAATATTTCCTATTTGACTTCTGTGAAGAGCTAATACTCTCTTTCCTATTGCTTCACACATTCTTCTTACTTGTCTATTCTTACCCTCATGTATTGTAATTGCCAGTCTTGATTTATTCTGTACCTCATCTATTTTTAGTATCTTTACTTTTGCTTTATTTGTAACAAAATCTCCTATATCTACTCCGTCTTCTAATTTTTTTACATCTTCATTCGTTACTATTCCGTTTAAAGTTACTGTATATGTTTTGGTTATTTCATGCTTTGGATGTGTTATTTTATATACAAAATCTCCATCATCTGTAAGAATTAATGCTCCTGATGTATACATATCTAATCGTCCTACTGGCACTAATCTTTTCCCCGTTTTTACTAAGTCTAATACTGTGTTTCTATTAAATTGATCCTTTACCGTTGTTACATAACCTATTGGCTTATTTAATAGAATATATGTATATGCTTCATTTTTTCTTTCTACTAATTCTCCATTATATTCTACTTTATCTATCTCCGGATTAATTTTTGTACCTAATTCTGTAACTGTATTGCCATTTACCTTCACTTTGCCTTGAAGAATTAATTCTTCACTCTTTCTTCTTGATGCAATTCCTGCTTCTGCAAGAAATTTTTGTAACCTTTCTTCCATTTAAAATTTTATTCCTCCCAAGAAAATTTCATTTCTACTCATACTCTTCTAATCTTTGAATCACTTCTTCAAAATACTTAGGTAATGGTGCTTCAAAACTTACCTCTTCTTTGGTACTTGGATGTTTAAATACTAATTTAGCAGCATGTAGCATTTGTCCTCTTACATTAAATGGATTCTTGCCATTTGAATATACCTCATCACCAACTATTGGATAACCTATTTCTGATAAATGTACTCTTATTTGATGTGTTCTTCCAGTCTCTATTTTTACCTCCAATAACGTATATTCTTTATATCTTTTCAATACCTTAAAATGAGTTATAGCTTCTTTTCCATTTTTACTTACTGCCATCTTTTTTCTATCTCTATTGCTTCTTCCTATTGGCATATTTATTGTTGCCTCATTCTCCTTTATAACACCTCTAACTAATGCAATATATGTTTTTTTTACATTTCTTTTTTGTATCTGATTACTTAAATTTATATGTGCATTATCATTTTTTGCTATTATAATTAAACCTGATGTATCTTTATCTATTCTGTGAACTATCCCAGGTCTTATTTTTCCACCTATACCTGAAAGACTTTCTTTGCATCTTGCCATTACTGCATTTGCTAAAGTTCCGTCTGGATTTCCATTTCCAGGATGAACTACTATGCCCTTTTCCTTATTTATTATTAAAATATCATCATCCTCATATATTATATCTAAAGGCATTTCTTGTGGTTTTAAATCCACTTCTTTAGGTTGCATCTCTTCAACAGTTACAATATCTCCTATTTCCGTTTTATATGATGGTTTTTGTTTATGGTTGTTTACTAGAATCTCTCCACTTTTTATCATTCTCTGGATTGTCTCTCTTGATAAATTTTTTTCCAATCTACTTACAATTTTATCTAGCCTATCCGTTTCTTCTATATTATATTTTTTCATTTTTTATATATCTTCCTTTATCTACGTGCTTCTTGACTTCTTATTGTATCTACTATTATATTTACAATTATTATTGTAACACCTAAAACGATACAAATATCTGATAAATTAAATATAGGATAATCAAAAACTTGTGTTATATCAATATAATCTATTACATATCCTCTAAATATTCTATCTATTAAATTTCCTATTCCACCAGCAATTATTAATGCCATTCCAAATTTTGGAGTTTTACCTAAATTATATTTTTTGCTTACCATTATTTTTATTACAAAGAATATTACCACTAAATTCAAGCCTATCAAAAACATTCTTTCTATAAAAAGACCAAATGCTGCTCCAACATTTATTGAATAATTAAGCAATAGAACGTTAGGTATTAATGTTACACTTTCATTAGAAACTCCTATTGTATTTACTATTCCAAATTTAATTATTTGATCTATTATTACTAATGCTACTATTAAAATAATATTTTTTTTCATCAATTATTTTACCCTTTCATAAATAGTAAATTTCTCATCTTCTATATCTTCATTAGGATATATTTTTACATATTCTTCAGGTCTATCCTCTAAATATTTCTTTAATTTAACACCATCTATTACTATAAAATGTGTAAATCCATATTCATCTATTTTTTTCTCCATATCATCAATATTCCAACCATTTAAATCTAAGAAATCTTTAAACACATAAGTATTATCATTAAATTCTGGCATGTATAAATCACATCTTGAATCAACAAATACTGGTATATCTTGATACAACAAATAACTTCCATAATTGTATTCATTATATAATTTTATTTCATTTAAGTTTAGATTTTCTTTTATCCATTGGGCTGCTTTTACTGGATATTCTTTTTCATATATATATGAATCATCCATTTTAGGCTTATATTTAAATATCGCTATCACTACAACAATTACTGATATTATTATAATTCCTATTATTTTTGATGAATACTCTTCAAGCTTTTTTATAGTTTCTTTATTATATAACATTATAACTTGAGTTAATAATCTATTAAATATAATTACTCCTATTATATATAATAATGAAGAATGTCTGTTGCCATATATAGATAATAATGATAAACCTGCTAACATAAATAAATCTGATAATCTAATTTTTACCTTTGTAAGCATTAAAGTCACAACTAATGTAGCTAATACTACTAAAAGTTTTACATTACGAGCTAACACTACTGGAAGATGTTCACTAATATTCTTAGGGCTTATTCCTTGCATTGTTTTTATTAAATAAGTATATGGTACGCTTCCAAGTGGTGTTAATAAACCTGTAAATAAGCTTATTATAAATATTATTATCAATAATTTCATATTATGGTTATATCTTATTTTAACTTTATAAGGGTTTTCCATTTTATAATCTTGTTTATTTTTTAATCTTGTATGTCTCTCTTCTTCTCTTTTTAATCTTTGTAACAATTCTTCTGTTTCACCATTTTTAGCTATCTTCTTTTTTATGTTCTCTATAACGGCTTCACTTATTATTACATTACAATATGCTAAAATATACATCATGTATTCTACAAAATATGGCATATACAAAATGAAATAGAATGGAAATGTTGCAACATGAAAATTTGCTATTATTATTGGTATTATTATTAAACCAATAGCATATCTTATTTTTTTAGAATCTAAAAATTGTTCTATACAATATACTGTTAATACAAATAGAATAAAAGTTACAAGTTGTGCCCTTGCACACATTGCTCCACCTAATAAGTACAATGTTACTAATGTTAACACAAATGATATTATCCTATTTTTCATTAATTTTACATTTACAAAATAGATTGTTAAACCCAAAATACATGCTAAAACTACTGTTGATATATAAACACCTGCTAGTCCACCAATACTATAAATTAAATATATGAAAACATCATAACCCCAATGAGGAAATGTATAACTTAAATCCTCATGCCAAGAAAATGGGTCTTGCATTGTTATCCCATTTTCCATAACATACTCTCCTATTTTTATTGTATAGAAAGTATCATTTTGAAATGATACTGGCGTTAATGAAAAGGCAAATATAATTATTAAAATTACTGCCATTGTGTGAAATCGAACTGAATTTAACTTTTCCTTTTCCATTTATATTTCATTCCCCTTTCTCATTTTGCCCACCAGTACACTTAAAAATAATGAAAACCTTAATCAATTGTTTTTATTCTTCTTCTTTATTATCTTTTAATATATCTAATGCTTTCTGTATTTGTTCATCTTCTAATGTACTTTCTTTATCTAGTATATCTACATCTGGAGTAACACCAATCTTATTTATTATATCTCCATTAGGTGTTTTAAATTCTTCTGTTGTTATTTTTAATGCTCCATTTCCTGTTTCAAGTGGTATTACCTCTTGCATTACACCTTTACCATATGTTTTTGTACCAAGAACTGTAGCTACATCATTATCTTTTAATGCTGCTGCTACAATCTCAGTTGCACTTGCAGAATTTCCATTAACTACTAATATTATATTCATTCTGAAAGGATTTTCATTATCAGATTTTACAACACTTTCTCTATTTGCTTTATCGTATGAACGCATTATTACATTTCCCTTTTCTATAAACAATTCAGAAAATGCTATTGCCTCTTGTACTATTCCGCCTGTATTATCTCTTAAATCTATAATTATTGAATCTACACCTTTTTTTTGAAAATCTAATAAGTAATTTTTTATATTTTCTGCTGATCCTTCATCAAATGATGTTAATTGTATATAACCAATTTCTTCATCTAACATTTCTGCTGTGCTATCATTTATCTTTATTTTTCTTCTTACAAGTGTCTTCATCATTGTTTGAGAATCTCTCATTATTTCTAGTTCAACTGCTGTTCCATCTTTTCCTTTTATTCTTGATGCTACAATGTCTGAATCTACTCCTACACAACTTTCTCCATTAACTGATATTATCTTGTCTCCTGCTAAAATACCTGCTTCCTCTGCAGGTGTTCCTTCTATTGTAGAATCAACCACTATATATCCATCTTGATCGCTATACATATATACTCCAATACCTACAAAATCTCCTGTGACATTAACCAATAATTCTTCATATTCATCATTAGTTAAATATTCTGTATATTCATCTCCTAAAGCTGCTACATATCCCTTTATTGCCTGTTCTGACATTTCCTTATAATTGATTTGACCTATATAATATTTTTCTAAATACTGTTTTACAACCTCAATGTTTTTACCTAAATCTTCTGCATGCTCTGATATTGACATTCTATCTAAAATGAATTCTACTCCACCTGCAGTTTTAGTAAGATAATTATACATTAAAAGCGATGAAAACATAAAAGTTACAATTACAGTTATAATAATTAGCATTGTAATTTGATAAATTTTATTTTTTTTACTATTTTCCATATTCTTCCTCCTAATTCACAAATCAGCCTTTATTATATTATATTCAATTCACGAAATAATATTATTGCAAGTATGGTATTGGATTTACGCATCTACCATTAATTCTTACCTCAAAATGTAAATGTAAACCTGTTGAATTACCTGTGGTGCCTACTATTCCTAATACTTGTCCTTGAACTACTTCTTCTCCCACAGAAACAGTTCTTGTGCCAGGTGACATATGTGCATAAAGTGTCATTGTACCATCATGATGA
>CANQXC010000017.1 GCA_947627785.1 uncultured Clostridia bacterium
GAAAATTATTGTATAGTATCATATAAAGATGATGCTACAGCATTTAATGGATTAAAGAAAGGAACCATATTAGGAAAAGGTGTAGTAAACAATAAAGTAACAAATCATTTAATGAAACTATTAGAAAGCAAAGGAATACCAACACACTTTGTAGAAGAAATTTCAGATAGAGAAACAGTAGTAAAAAAAGTTAGTATAGTTCCTTTAGAAGTAATAGTAAGAAACATAGCTGCAGGTTCACTTGCTAAAAGATTAGGCTTAGAAGAAGGCGTAAAAATGCATAGCACAGTATTAGAATATTGCTACAAAAATGACGAATTAGGAGACCCAATGGTAAATGAATATCATATTTTAGCAATGCAATGGGCAACTAAAGAAGAAATAGATTTAATTGCAAAATATGCTTTAAAAATAAATGATATATTAACAGAATATTTTAAAGAAGCAAACATTGAATTGATAGATTTTAAATTAGAATTTGGTAAGACAAAAGATGGAAAAATTGTTCTAGCAGATGAAATATCACCAGATACATGTAGATTTTGGGATATGACAACAAAAGAAAAATTAGACAAAGATAGATTTAGAAGAGATTTAGGAGATGTGGATAAAGGCTATAGAGAGATTATGAAAAGACTAGGTCTTTAAATAATTTAAAGGCCAATTTGAAAGGAATGAATACTAATGGGAAATATTCATGAAGAGTGTGGTGTATTTGGAATATATAGTCCACAGCAAACAGATGTAGCAACAACTACATATTATGGACTTTTTGCACTGCAACACAGAGGACAAGAAAGTTGTGGAATAGTTGTAAATGATAAAGGAGTATTTAATACATATAAAGATATTGGACTTGTAAATGACGTATTTACTGAAGATGTGATGAAAAAATTAGGATTAGGAAATATTGCAATAGGACATGTAAGATATGGAACAACCGGAAGTAATGAGAGAGCAAATGCACAGCCAATAGTTGTAAATCATATAAAAGGAAATATGGCATTAGCACACAACGGAAATTTAACAAATTGTGTTGAATTAAGAAAAGAATTAGAACTTAATGGCTCAATATTCCATACAACTAGTGATACAGAGGTAATATCATATATAGTAACAAAAGAAAGAATAAGTAGTGATTCCATAGAAGAAGCAATAAGTAAAGCAATGGATAAAATAAAAGGTGCATATTCACTTGTAATAATGTCTCCAGCAAAACTAATTGCAGTTAGAGATGAACATGGTTTTAGACCACTTTGTTATGGAAAAACAGATGATGGAAGATATGTTGTAGCATCAGAAAGCTGTGCGTTAGACGCAGTTGGAGCAAAACTAATTAGAGAAATTAAACCAGGAGAAATTGTAGTATTTGATAGAGATGGAGTAAGGTCAATAACCACACATTGTGATAAGGCAAAAAAATCAATATGTATATTTGAATACATATATTTTGCAAGACCAGATTCAATAATTGAAGAAAAATCAGTACATAAAGCAAGATTAAATGCTGGAAAATGCTTAGCTTTAGAATACCCAGTAGATGCAGATGTTGTAATTGGGGTTCCAGACTCTGGAATTGATGCAGCAATTGGTTATTCTAAAAAGTCTGGCATACCTTATGGAATAGGATTTATAAAAAATAAATATATAGGTAGAACTTTTATAGCACCAGGGCAAAAAACAAGAGAAGATAGAGTAAGAATAAAGCTAAATGTAATATCAAACACAGTAAAAGATAAAAGAGTAGTTTTAATTGATGATTCAATAGTTAGAGGTACTACTTGTGCACGTATAGTTAAATTATTAAGAGATGCGGGTGCAAAGGAAGTACATATGAGAGTATCTGCTCCGCCATTTTTGAATCCTTGTTATTATGGAACAGATATAGATTCAAGAGAAAATCTTATAGCTTGTAACCACACAATAGAAGAAATTGAAAAAATAATAGGTGTGGATAGTTTAGGTTACCTAAAAGTAGAACAACTTTCGAAGCTTATAGGAGTAGAAAATAATGAAGGAATATGTGCAGCATGTTTTGACAATAAATATCCAACAGAAATCCCACAAAAAGCAAATAAAAACAAATTTGAGAATAAAATAGAAGAACAATAAGAATGTTTAAAATACGAAGGAATGAAAAGTTAGGTAAAAATACTTAAAGGTTTCATTCCTATTGGGGCGTTACAAAGAATAATTAAAACGAAAAATGTGAGTAGAAATTTGTATTAAAAAATATAAATCTTAATAAAGGTAAGAAAGGAAAAGAAATTTTATGAAAAGTTATAGCGAAACATATAAAGAAGCAGGAGTAGATATAACAGCGGGATATAAAGCTGTTGAATTAATGAAAAAGCATATAGCAAAAACTTTAACCGGAAATGAGATATCTGGAATAGGTGGATTTGGAGGACTATTTTCATTAGATATAAGTAACACAAAAAATCCAGTATTAGTTAGTGGAACAGATGGTGTTGGAACAAAATTAAAAATAGCTTTTTTAATGGACAAACATGATACTGTAGGGATAGATTGTACAGCAATGTGTGTAAATGATATAATCTGCTGTGGTGCAAAACCATTAATATTTTTGGATTATATTGCAGTTGGAAAAAATTATCCAGAAAAGATAGAGCAAATTGTAAAAGGTGTTGCAGAAGGATGTGTTCAAGCAGGATGTAGCTTAGTAGGTGGAGAAACGGCAGAAATGCCAGGATTCTATCCAGAAGACGAATACGACCTAGCAGGTTTTGCAGTAGGTGTAGTAGATAAAGAAAAGATATTAGATAACAAGAAAGTTAAAGCAGGGGATGTAATAATAGCTTTGCCATCAAGTGGGGTTCATTCAAATGGTTTCTCATTGGTTAGAAAAGTTTTTGATATAGAAAATGCAAATTTAAAAGAACCATTAGAAAAATTAAATGGAAAGAGCCTAGGAGAAACCTTATTAACACCAACAAAAATATATGTAAAACCAATGCTTGATTTATTTGAAAAAATAGAAGTAAAAGCAGTATCACATATTACTGGTGGAGGCTTTTATGAAAATGTTCCAAGAAGTATACCAAATGGATATTGTGCTAAAATACAAAAATCAAAAATAAGGGTATTACCAATATTTAATTTAATTATGGAAAAAGGAAATATTCCAGAGAGGGATATGTATAACACATTTAATATGGGAGTTGGAATGACTTTAGTAGTAAATAAAGAAGATGAAGAAAAAGCTCTTAAAATATTAAGAACAAATGGAGAAGAAGCATACACAATAGGATATATAGAAAAAAATGAGGAAGATAAAATAGTATTAGAATAATTAATATATGCAGTTTTTCAAATGTTAAGAATTTAAGTTTATATAAATTTGTGAAAAAACTAAATTATATAAAAAATAAAATATTATTTATAATTATGAATTAAATAGAGAGGAAAATAAAATGACAAAAAAAAGAGTTGCAGTTTTGGTATCAGGTGGAGGAACAAATTTACAAGCACTAATAGATTATGAAAAAAATAACAATGCAAATTATGAAATTGTTTTAGTAATTTCTAATAATAAAGATGCTTATGCCTTGCAAAGAGCAAAGCAAAATAATATTGAAACAGCAGTAATTTCAAAGAAAGATTTACAAATAACACAAGAAGAATGGGAAGAAAAAATAATAAATAAATTAGAAGAAAAAAGTATAGAATTAATAGTACTTGCAGGATTTATGAGTATATTAAGTAAAAATTTCACATCCAAATATCCCAATAGAATAGTTAATGTGCATCCAGCTTTAATACCTTCATTTTGTGGAAAAGGATATTACGGTTTAAAAGTACATGAAGAAGTGTTAAAAGCAGGTGTTAAAGTAACAGGGGCAACAGTACATTTTGTAAATGAAATTCCAGATGGAGGAAAAATAATAGCACAAAAAGCGGTAGAAGTAAAAGAAAATGATACTCCAGAAACATTACAAAAAAGAGTAATGGAAGAGGCAGAGTGGAAAATTTTGCCAGAATCAGTAAATGAAATTTGCAAACAGTTAAAAAATAAATTAAAGAAAGTGAGGTAAAAAATGAACATTTATGAAACAAAAACAATGGGTGAACTTATAAAAAACAACACATATGTAGGTAGAGGAATAGTAATAGGAAAAACAGGAGATAGTAAAAAAATAGCCATAGCATATTTCATAATGGGAAGAAGCGAAAACAGTAGAAATAGAATATTTGTAGAAAACGGGGAGAAAGTAACAATATATCCATTTGATGAAACAAAGGTAAAAGATACATCACTAATAATTTATTCACCAATTAAAGTATTAGAAAATAATATAATAGTTACAAATGGTAATCAAACAGATACAATATATAAATTTTTAAAACAAGGAGAAACTTTTGAACAAGCATTAGAAACAAGAGAATTTGAACCAGATGCACCTAACTTTACCCCAAGAATAAGTGGAATTGTAAATATAAAAAATGGAAATTTTACATATAAAATGAACATATTAAAAAGTGCAGATGCAGTTGGCAGTACTTGCAATAGATATAACTTTAGTTATAATTCTTTACCAGGCGTAGGTCACTTTATACATACATATATGTGTGATGGAAATCCAATACCAACTTTTGTAGGAGAACCAGAAAGAGTAAAAATATCAAATGATATAGACGAATTTACAAATGATATATGGAACAACTTAAATGAAGAAAATAAAATATCACTTTATGTTAGATTTATTAATTTAGAAACAGGAGATATAAAAAATAGGTTAATTAATAAAAATAAATAAAATTCTGTAGAAAGGAATGAAAAATATGAAGGAATTTGAATTGAAATATGGATGTAATCCAAATCAAGCAAAAGCAAGGATATTTATGAAAAATGGTGAAGATTTGCCAATAAAAATTTTAAATGGAAAACCAGGGTATATAAATTTTTTGGATGCTTTTAATAGTTGGCAATTAGTAAAAGAAATAAAAGAAGCTTTAAATATGCCAGCAGCAACATCATTTAAGCATGTAAGCCCAACATCAGCAGCAGTAGGAACCAAATTAAGTCCAGAGTTAAAAAAAGCATGCTTTGTAGATGATATAGAAGATTTAGATAAATCACCTTTAGCATGTGCATATGCAAGAGCAAGAGGAACAGATAGAATGTCTTCATTTGGAGATTGGATAGCATTAAGTGATGAATGTGATATAACAACAGCAAAATTGATACATAGAGAAGTATCAGATGGTATAATTGCACCGGGATATTCTGCAGAAGCTTTAGAATTATTAAAAACAAAGAAAAAAGGAAATTACAATATAGTTCAAATAGATAAAAATTATGTTCCAGAAGAAATAGAGCAAAAACAAGTATATGGAATAACATTTGAGCAAAGCAGAAACAATGCAAAAATAGATAAAAAGATGCTAGATAAAATTGTTACAGAGAATAAAGAAATGCCAGAAACAGCAAAAATGGATTTAATAATTGCTTTAATAACTTTAAAATATACACAATCAAACTCAGTATGTTATGCAACTCAAGGACAAGCTATAGGAGTAGGAGCAGGACAGCAATCAAGAATACATTGCACAAGACTTGCAGGAAATAAAGCAGATATTTGGCATTTACGTCAAAGTGAAAAAGTTTTAAATCTTCCATTTAAAGCTGATATTGGAAGACCAGATAGAGATAATGCAATAGATATATACATATCAGATGACTACCAAGATTTATTAAAAGATGGAGTATGGCAAGAATTATTTACTAGAAAACCAGAGGAATTTACAAAACAAGAAAAGAAAGAATATTTATCAAAAATAAAAGGAGTTGCCCTTGCAAGTGATGCATTTTTTCCATTTGGAGATAACATTGAAAGAGCAGCAAAAAGTGGTGTAACATACATAGCTGAACCAGGTGGTTCAATAAGAGATGAGAGTGTTATAAATGAATGTAATAAGCTTGGAATTACAATGTGCTTTACAGGACTACGCTTATTCCATCATTAAATTTAAAAAAATAATTGGAGGTAACCCATGGATATAATGGTAATTGGCAGTGGTGGAAGAGAACATGCCATTATAAAAAAAATAAAACAAAATCCAAAAGTAAATAAAATATATGCTTTGCCAGGAAATGGTGGCATATCAGTAGATGCAATATGTGTAGATATAGGAGCAAAGGACATACAAAAACAAGTTAAATTTGCAGTAGAAAATAAAATAGATTTTGCAATAGTTGCACCAGATGACCCATTAGTATTAGGTGCAGTAGACGAATTAGAAAAAGCAGGAATAAAATGCTTTGGACCAAATAAAAATGCAGCAATAATAGAGGGAAGCAAAGTATTTGCAAAGAATTTAATGAAAAAATATAATATTCCAACAGCAAAATATTGCACATTTTCAGATAGCAAAAAAGCCTTAGAGTATTTAGAAACAGTACCAATTCCAACGGTAATAAAAGCAGATGGACTAGCTTTAGGAAAAGGTGTAATAATAGCAAACACAAAAGAAGAAGCTGTATCAGCAGTAAAAGAAATAATGGAAGATAGAAAATTTGGGGAAAGTGGAGCAAATATTGTAATAGAAGAATTCTTAACAGGTCCAGAAGTTTCAGTTCTTTCTTTTACAGATGGAAAAACTATAATTCCAATGGTATCATCAATGGATCATAAAAGAGCATTAGATCATGATGAAGGCTTAAACACAGGTGGAATGGGAACAATAGCCCCAAATCCATATTATACTGAAGAAGTTGCAAAAGAATGTATGGAGAAAATATTCAAACCAACAATAGATGCAATGAATAAAGAAAATAGAACCTTTAAAGGTTGCTTATACTTTGGTTTAATGATAACTCCAAAAGGACCAAAAGTTATAGAATACAACTGTAGATTTGGAGACCCAGAAACACAAGTTGTATTACCACTTTTAGAAACAGACCTTTTAGATATAATGATAGCAACAGCAGATGAAAAGTTATCACAGATGGATGTGAAATTTAGTAACAAATCTGCATGTGCAGTTATAATGGCATCTGGAGGATATCCTTTAAAATATGGTACAGGATATAAAATAACAATGCCTAAAGATTTAACATCAGAAATATATATTGCAGGAGCAAAAAAAGAAAATGGAGAACTATACACATCAGGTGGTAGAGTACTTGCAGTAACAAGTGTGGCAGATACTTTAAAAGAAGCAATAGAGAAATCCTATGAAGATGTTAAAAAAATAGATTTTAAAGACAAGCATTACAGAAAAGACATAGGAGCAAAATGCATTAATCTGTAATTAACTAGCACTCATTCAATGCTTTAAGATTAAAATTCTTTAGCTCGTTTGTCTAATCTCCGGTTCGCAGAAATTTTATGTATCTTTTTTGGCACCCTTTCCTTTGGAACTTTTTCCAAAAAATCTACTTAAAATTTCTAGCTCCCTTCATTAGAACCATTTCGCTTGCAGAATTTTTATCTTAAAGCATTGAATAGAATTAAAAAGCAATGAATGAGAAATTGAAAGTTAAATTAGAAAGGAATGTTCAAAATGGTATATAGAATATATGTAGAAAAGAAAAAAGAATTTGCAAATGAGGCAAGAACTTTAAAAAATGACATAGTAGAATTCTTAAAAATATCAAATCTACAAGATATAAGGGTATTAAATAGATATGATGTAGAAAATATAGATAGTAATTTGTTTGAATATTGTATAAAAACAGTATTTTCAGAGCCACAATTAGATATAGTTACAAAAGAATTGCCAAACGAAAAAAATATATTTGCAGTAGAATTCTTACCAGGACAATTTGACCAAAGAGCAAATTCAGCAGCAGAATGTATACAAATAATTTCTAAACAAGAAAGACCAGTTGTAAAAACTGCAAAAGTTTATATAATATATGGAAACCTTTCAGAAGAAGAAATAGAAAAAATAAAAAAATATATTATAAACCCAATAGAAACAAGAGAAGCTTCACTTGAAGAATATGATACTCTTGTTACAAAATATGAAGAACCAAAAGATGTAGAAATATTAGAAAATTTTTGCAAATTAAATGATAGAGAATTAGATGAATTTATAAAAGAATATGAGCTAGCAATGGATTTAGAAGATATAAAATTTTGCAAAAAATACTTTATATCTGAAAAAAGAAATCCAAGCCTTACAGAGATAAAAATGATAGATACATATTGGTCAGACCATTGTAGACATACAACTTTCTTAACAACCATAGATAATGTGAAATTTGAAGATGAGTTATTACAAAATGCATATAATGAGTATTTGAAAATGAGAAAAGATATAGGAAGAACAAAACCTATAAACTTAATGGATATTGCAACAATTGCGTGTAAATATTTAAAGAAAAATGGAAAATTACAAAAGTTAGATGAATCTGAAGAAATAAATGCATGTACAGTAAAAATAGATGTAGAAATTGAAGGCAAAATTGAAAAATGGTTATTGTTATTTAAAAATGAAACACATAATCATCCAACAGAAATAGAGCCATTTGGGGGAGCAGCAACTTGTATTGGTGGAGCAATTAGAGATCCACTTTCAGGACGTAGTTATGTATATAGTGCAATGAGAATAACAGGTGCAGGAAATCCATTAACTCCAATAGAAGAAACTTTAGAAGGTAAATTACCACAAAGAAAGATAGTAACAACAGCAGCAGCAGGATATAGTTCTTATGGAAATCAAATAGGACTTGCAACAGGACAAGTTGATGAGATATATCATCCAGGATATGTTGCAAAAAGAATGGAAGTTGGAGCAGTAGTAGCAGCAACTCCAGAAGAAAATGTTGTAAGGGAATGTCCAGAAGCAGGAGACCTAGTAATTTTATTAGGTGGTAGAACAGGTAGAGATGGCATACGGTGGAGCAACAGGTTCTTCAAAATCTCATAATTTACAGTCATTAGAAAAATGTGGAGCAGAAGTTCAAAAAGGAAATGCACCTGAAGAAAGAAAACTTCAAAGATTATTTAGAAATAAGATAGCTTCCGTATTAATTAAACGTTGCAACGACTTTGGTGCAGGAGGAGTATCTGTTGCAATTGGAGAACTAGCAGATGGAATAGAAATAAATTTAGATGCAGTTCCAAAAAAATATGATGGACTTAATGGAACAGAACTTGCAATAAGTGAATCACAAGAAAGAATGGCAGTAGTTGTAAGCAAAAAAAATGTAGAAAAATTTTTAAGCTTAGCACATAGTGAGAACTTAGAAGCAACAGTAGTTGCAGAAATTCAAAAAGAGCCAAGATTAAAAATGAAATGGCGTGGAAAATATATTGTAGACATATCACGTGAATTTTTAAATTCAAATGGAGCAGAAAAACATATAAATGCTGTTGTAGAAAAGTCAAAAAAATACGGTAAGGAGATAGGTACAAACTTTGTAGAAGAATTTGAGAAAATTGCAGGAGACTTAAATGTATGTTCAAAGAAAGGCTTAAGTGAAAGATTCGATTCAACCATAGGTGCAGGAACAGTATTAATGCCTTTTGGTGGTAAAAATCAAATAACACCAATACAGGCAATGGTAAATAAAATATCACATCCAGAAAAGTATTCAAAGACTTGTTCAGTAATGGCATATGGATATAATCCATACATAACAGAGAAAAGTCCATATCATGGAAGTTATTTAGCAGTAGTAGAATCTATATGTAAGCTAATAAGCACAGGTGCTGAATTTAAAGATGTATACTTAACTTTCCAAGAGTATTTTGAAAAATTAAATAAAGATGAAAATAAATGGGGCAAACCATTATCAGCACTATTAGGGGCTTTGATGGCACAAAAAGATTTAGAAGTAGCAGCAATAGGTGGAAAAGATTCAATGAGTGGAAGTTTTGAAGATATACATGTACCACCAACATTAATATCATTTGCAGTAACAACAGAAAATATTGATAATATAATTTCACCTGAATTTAAAAATCCAAATAGCAAAGTAGTGTTACTAAAGCCAGAGTATGATGAAAATGGTTTACCAATTGCAGATTCTTTAAAGAAAAACTTTGAAATAGTAAATAAGTTAAATAAGCAAGGTAAAATATTAAGTTGCTATACATTAGGTTATGGTGGAATTGCAGAAGCAATAATGAAAATGTGTTTTGGAAACAACATAGGATTTGAATTTAATAATAGTATAGAACTAAAAGAAATTTTTGATTACTATTATGGAGCATTTGTAATTGAACTAATAGGTGATGAGAAAGCAGGAAAAATAATAGGTGAAGAAGAAGCACGAACAAATTTAGAAAAAACAGTATATGAGAAAGAAGTAGGAGTGAATTTAGGAAAAACAATAAGTGAGCAAAAAATTATATACAAAAATGAAAAAATAGATTTACAAAAATTACTTGAAATATATGAGAATAAACTAGAAAAAGTATATCCTTGCAATATTAAACAAGAAAATAATACAATACGAGAATTTAAATTTGATGCAAATGGAAAACAAACATCAAAAATAAAAGTGGCAAAACCAAGAGTACTAATACCAGTATTCCCAGGTACAAACTGCGAGTATGATACATCAAGAATTTTAGAAAGAGAAGGAGCAAAACCAGAGGTATTTGTCATAAATAATTTAACATCACGAGATATTGAAGAATCAGTAAAAATATTTGCACAAAAATTAAAAAACAGTCAGATGGTCTTTATACCTGGTGGATTTTCTGGAGGAGATGAGCCAGATGGTTCAGGAAAATTTATAACAGCCTTCTTTAGAAATGAAGAAATAAAAGAAGAGATAAGCAATTTATTAGAGAACAGAGATGGCTTAATGTGTGGGATATGTAATGGTTTCCAAGCTTTAATAAAGCTAGGATTAGTTCCATTTGGAAAAATAATAGATACAGATGAACAATGTCCAACACTTACATATAACACAATAGGAAGACATCAATCTAAAATTGTAAGAACAAAAATATGCTCAAATAAATCTCCATGGCTTGCAAATACAAAAGTAGGGGATATTTATGAGGTGCCAATATCACATGGAGAAGGAAGATTTATAGCAAATGAAAATCTTATAAAAGAAATGGAAAAAAATGGACAAATTGCAACTCAATATGTAGATTTACAAGGAAAGCCAACAGCTGAAATTCAGTTTAATCCAAATAATTCAATGTATGCAATTGAGGGAATAACATCACCAGATGGTAGAGTATTTGGAAAAATGGGACATGCAGAAAGAACAGGCTATGGATTATACAAAAACGTACCAGGAAACTTTGATATAGGTATGTTTAAATCAGCAGTAGAGTATTATGAATGATATAATAACAACTAATAGAAGGGTAAAAAATGATAGCAGAGGTTATAATAAATAGAATTGCAAAGGATCTAAATAGAATATTTGATTATATTGTTCCAAGAAATATGGAAAATTCCATAAAAATTGGAGCAAGAATTTTTGTGCCATTTGGACCTAAAGATACTTGTATAGAAGGATTTGTTATAGGTTTCAAAAAAGAATCCAAATTTGCAAATAAGGAAATAATAAGAATAGAGGACATACCACTTACAGAAGAAAATATAGAGCTTGCAAAATTAATGGCAAGGAGATATTTCTGCAACATTTCTGAATGTATAAAATTAATGCTTCCACCAGGTGAAAAAACTACAAATTTGGAAAACAGAATAAAGGATAAAACTGCGAATTTTGTATATCTCAAAAAAGATATAGATGAGATAGAAATGGAGATAGATTTAGGACAGCTAAAAAATGCAAAGTATATAAAGGTTCTAAGATTTTTATCAGAAAATGACGGGATATATAAAGCAGATTTAGAGATATTAGCAGAAGTTTCAAGTGCAATATTAAAAACTTTAGAAAAAAAAGGTTATATTGAAATTATAGAGCAAAAAATTGAAAGAAATCCATTTAAAGATAGAGAAATAAAAAAAGATAAGCCTTTAAAATTAACAGAAGAACAACAAATAGCTTTTGATAAAATAAGTAATAGTAAATTCAATGAATTTTTGATATATGGTGTAACAGGTTCAGGGAAAACAGAGGTCTATTTGCAGTTAATACAAAATGCAATTGATAAGGGAAAACGTGCAATTGTATTAGTTCCTGAAATTTCACTTACACCACAAATGGTAGATAGATTTTCTGCAAGATTTGGAGATTGCATTTCAGTATTGCATAGTAAATTATCAACAGGTGAAAGAAATGATCAATGGAAAAACATTAAGAATAATAAATGTAAAATTGTAATAGGAGCAAGGTCTGCAATTTTTGCTCCAGTACAAAATTTGGGAATAATTATAATAGATGAGGAGCATGATACATCATATAAATCAGATATGGCACCAAGATTCAATGCAAAAGATATAGCAAAATATATAGCAAAGAAAAATGACATACCATTAGTTTTAGGAAGTGCAACACCAGATATTGCAACATATTATAATTCAAAAAACATTATTAGATTAACCAAAAGAGCCAATAATTCTAATCTTCCAGATGTAGAAATAGTAGATTTAAGGCAAGAACTTGCAAATGGAAATCGTTCTATATTAAGTGAAAGATTAAAGGAAGAAATAGAAAAAAATTTAGCAAATAAAAAGCAAACAATATTGTTTTTAAATAGACGTGGATTTTCAACATTCGTAATGTGCAGAGATTGTGGATATACTGTTAAATGTAAAAGATGTAATATAAGTTTAACATATCATATGAAGGAAGATAAGCTAAAATGCCACTATTGTGGGTATGAGATGAATAATATAAAGGTATGTCCAAAGTGTAAGAGCAAAAATATTAAACATTTTGGAAGCGGAACTCAGAAATTAGAGGAACTTATCCACATCACTTATCCACAGGCAACAACAATTAGAATGGATATAGATACAGTTAGCAAAAAAAATTCACATGAAAAAATATTAAATAAATTTAAAGAAGAAAATATAGATATACTTATAGGAACACAGATGGTAGTAAAAGGACATCATTTTCCAAATGTAACATTAGTTGGAGTTATAGCAGCAGACGCAAGTTTAAATACTGAAGATTTTAGAGCAAATGAAAGAACCTTTGATATATTAGTTCAAGTTGCAGGTAGAGCCGGAAGAGAGAAATTACCAGGAAAAGTAATTATACAAACATACTCACCAGAAAACTTTTGCATAGAGTGTAGCAAAGAGCAAAATTATGATAATTTTTATAAAACTGAAATAGAATTAAGAAAACAATTGAAATATCCGCCATTTTGCGATATAATTATGTT